>DATDBD010000015.1:0-5508 GCA_036525015.1 Lysobacter sp. | reverse complement strand
CGGGCGGCGGGATGCACCCCATCGGCTCCGGACCCAAGCTGCTGACGCCGCTGGATGGGACTTGAGATACCAAGCGAGGTGTGGAATGCGTCATTTCATTGGAGTGCGTTGGGCGCTGATACTCGCTGCGCCGTGGCTTTGTCTCAATCCTGCGATTGCGTCCGCAACGCAGGCGGAGGCGCCGATCCTGGTCCATGCCGAAGTCGCGCTGGATGTCGATCCGGAGGGACGAGTGGCTGCAGTTGAAATCAGCGGGGGCAAAGTACCCGCTGCCTTGATTGATCGGGTCGATGCAGCGGCAAGGCAGTGGCGATTCCAGCCGCTGATGCGCGATGGAAAGGCGGTCCACGGTCGGACCTACGCGCAGATGCAGATATGCCTTGTGCCGAACGAAGACGAGTACCAGGTTGCTATCGACTATCGAGGAAATGGTCCCGGATTCATACCGGCTCGCAATCCGAAATCGATCATCTTGCCAGTGCATGAATTAGCGCGACATGGCATCCGACTTGAAGGGAAGATCCGCTATCGAGTGGGCGTCGATGGTCGTGCAGTCATCGAAAATGCAGAGCTGTCCGACCCGGAGCTGCAAAAAAAATACGGCGATATCTGGCGACGTCAGCGGAGCCTATGGATGGCTGAGGATCGCTACCGACCGGAGCAGATCAATGGCGTTCCGGTCGCCACACTGCTTGAAGTAGCTACCTCGGAAGAATGGGCTCCCAGTGATGCGCGCAAGAGGCGGCGAGCGGAGTATGCGATGGGCACGGAGGCGTGCCGCGTAGCGGCTGGCAGCGCCCGGTCCGAACCGACAGCCGTGGACAGTCCTTTCCGGCGTCTGCCCGAAAGCTGACCTGCATCGCCGGAGGCAGGGCTGCAACTGGATGGCTATTCGACGCGCGGCGCCGGCACGATCTCCCCGCTGTCGAGGATGTCGATCCGCACGACCCGGTTTCCCTCGCGCACGAAGGTCATCGTCCACGGCCGGATCTTCAGGAACAACTGCGTGGGCGATTGCGCGAACAGTTCGCTGCGGAGGCCGTTCGGGAAGTCGAGGAACAGGCGGCCGCCTTCACGGGTAATGGTGGCGATGCGGCGGGGGAATTGGTAACGGCCGGCGACCGCGGCGGCGAACTCCGGGTCGAGCGGCACGGTCTTGCGCGCCTTGGGCCCCGCATTGCGGGGCGTCGTTTGCTGTTGATGATCGCTCGATCAGCGCTTCATCGAACTGAAGAACTCGTCGTTGGACTTGGAGGTCTTCATCTTGTCCAGCAGGAACTCCATCGCGCCGATCTCGTCCATGCCGTGCAGCAGCTTGCGCAGGATCCAGATCTTCTGCAGCAGTTCCGGTTCGATCAGCAGGTCCTCGCGGCGGGTGCCGGAGCGGTTGATGTCGATGGCCGGGTAGACGCGCTTCTCGGCGATACGACGGTTCAGATGGACTTCCGAGTTGCCGGTGCCCTTGAACTCTTCGTAGATCACCTCGTCCATCTTGCTGCCGGTGTCGATCAGCGCGGTGGCGATGATCGTCAGCGAGCCGCCTTCTTCGACGTTACGCGCGGCGCCGAAGAAGCGCTTCGGGCGGTGCAGCGCGTTGGCGTCGACGCCGCCCGACAGGACCTTGCCCGAGCTGGGCACGACGTTGTTGTAGGCGCGTGCCAGACGGGTGATCGAGTCGAGCAGGATCACTACGTCCTTCTTGTGTTCGACCAGGCGCTTGGCACGCTCGATCACCATCTCGGCGACCTGGACGTGGCGCGCAGCCGGTTCGTCGAAGGTCGAGGAGACCACTTCGCCGCGTACGGTGCGCTGCATCTCGGTCACTTCTTCCGGGCGCTCGTCGACCAGCAGAACGATCAGGTGCACGTCGGGATGGTTGTGCGTAATCGCGGTGGCGACCTGCTGCATCATCATCGTCTTGCCGGCCTTGGGCGGCGAGACGATCAGCGCGCGTTGGCCTTTGCCCTGCGGCGCCATCAGGTCGAGGATGCGGCCGGTGATGTCCTCGGTCGAGCCGTCGCCGCGTTCCAGGCGGAACTTGCGACGCGGGAACAGCGGCGTGAGGTTCTCGAACAGGACCTTGTTCTTGGACGCTTCCAGCGGCTCGCCGTTGATGCTGTCGACCACGGACAGGGCGAAGTAGCGCTCGCCGTCCTTCGGGAAGCGGATGCGGCCCGACAGATGGTCGCCGGTGCGCAGGTTGAAGCGGCGGATCTGGCTGGGCGAGATGTAGGTGTCGTCCGGGCCGGCCAGGTAGCTGGCCTCGGCCGCACGCAGGAAGCCGAAGCCGTCCGGGAGGATTTCCAGCACGCCGTCGGCGGCGACGCCTTCGCCGTGGCGGGTCAGGACCTTGAGCAGGGCGAAAATGACGTCCTGCTTGCGGGCGCGGGCGACGCCCTCTTGGATCTGCAACTGCTCGGCGAGGTCGAGCAGCTTCGGCGCCGGCATGCGCTTGAGGTCGCCGAGCGAGTACTGCGGGAAGCCTTCGGGCACCTGCGGGTGCGGGCGCGGCACGAAGTTCTCGCCATTGCCGCCGTCGTCCTGCATGCCGCCACCGCCAAAACGATCGCGGCCGCGGTCGCGGCGGTTGCGGAAGCGATCGCGACGGTTGCCACCACGGCCGCCCTCGAAATCGCGCTGTTCACGTTGGGCGTTTCCGCCTTCGCCGCCGGAGGCCTGGCCTTCGGCACGAGGAGTCTCGGCGCGGGCTTCGGCCGGAGCCGCAGGCGCCGGTGCGGCCGGAGGCGGCGCAGCCGGAGCGGGCGCAGCCGCAACTGGAGCGGCGGCCTTCGGGCTCGGCGCGCGGGATTCGGAAGGGGCGGATGCGGTGGATGCGGCATTCTCGGCCGCTTTGCTGACACGCGTCTTGCGCACACGCTTTTCGGCGGTGTCGCCAGTGTCGGGGGTGTTATCGGACAAGCAGGGAATCCTCGCTAGGCGGCGAGCGCTCGCAGACGGCGAGCGGGACGTCAGGGACGTGGTTATCGAGAAGGGGTGCGGCGTCAGAACAGCGCCGGGTGAGACGAAACTAGCACTGCCAACGCGCCGCGGCAAGCGCCGCGCGCGCAGGTCGTTCATATGGCCGGAGCGAGGCCCGGCGGCCTCCGCCCGGCAATGGGGGCGGAGGCGGCAGGCGCGTCAGAGCGCCTTGTCGATCATCTGGCTCAGCTGGGCCTTGCCGACCGCGCCGATCTGGGTGGCCTGGACCTGGCCGTTCTTGAACAGCAGCAGCATCGGGATCGAGCGGACGTGGTACTTCATCGCCGTGTTGCGGTTGTGGTCCACGTTGACCTTGGCGATCTTGATCTTGCCGTCGTAGGTCTCGGCCAGTTCGTCCAGCGCCGGGGCGATCATCTTGCACGGACCGCACCATTCGGCCCAGAAATCGACCAGCACGGGTTCGGACGAATTCAGGACGGCGGTGTCGAAGTCGGCATCGCCGACATGCAAAATTTTCTCGCTCACGGGGATCTCCTGCGAATTGGTTCAGGTCCGGGCCCGGCCTGGAGGGCCAAAACCGGTAGGGCGCACCCGGCTCGACGGTTCCGAGCCGGGCGTTACGGTAAACTGGGGCGTTTCGCGGCGGCTTCAAGGCCTGCCGGCGACGCGCAATCCGAGCCGACTCGCCCCATTTCAGCCGCGGGCGAACCGGCCCCGGGAGTCTGCGATGCGGACTGCCACCCACGCAAGCGCACCGATGCAAAGCTGCATGCTGAAAACCGCACGGCGCGCGCGGATACTCCAGAGCTAATGAGCGACAAGCCCTTAACCGATATTTCTTTCTCGTCCTTCGACCTGCAACCGAGCCTGCTGGCCGGCCTGGAGGCCGCCGGGTTCACGCGCTGCACGCCGATCCAGGCACTGACCCTGCCGATCGCATTGACCGGCCGCGACGTCGCCGGCCAGGCCCAGACCGGCACTGGCAAGACGCTGGCGTTCCTGGTCACGGTGATGAACCGCCTGCTGACCCGCCCGGCACTGGCTGAACGCAAGCCGGAAGACCCGCGTGCGCTGATCCTGGCGCCGACCCGCGAGCTGGCGATCCAGATCCACAAGGACGCGGTCAAGTTCGGTTCCGAGCTGGGCCTGAAGTTCGCCCTGGTCTACGGCGGCGTCGACTACGACAAACAGCGCGCCCTGCTCCAGGAAGGCGCCGACGTCATCATCGCCACCCCCGGTCGCCTGATCGACTACGTCAAGCAGCACAAGGTCGTTTCGCTGCACGCCTGCGAGATGTGCGTGCTCGACGAAGCCGACCGCATGTTCGACCTGGGCTTCATCAAGGACATCCGCTTCCTGCTGCGGCGCATGCCGATCCGCACCGAGCGCCAGACCCTGTTGTTCTCGGCCACGCTGAGCCACCGGGTGCTGGAGCTGGCCTATGAGCACATGAACGAGCCGGAAAAGATCGTCGTCGAGACCGAGTTCATCACGGCCGCCAAGGTGCGCCAGAAGGTCTACTTCCCGGCCGACGACGAGAAGATCCCGCTGCTGCTGGGCCTGCTGTCGCGCAGCGAGGGCGCGCGCACGATGGTGTTCGTCAACACCAAGGTGTTCGTCGAGCGGGTTGCGCGCTCGCTGGAGAAGGGCGGCTACCGCGTCGGCGTGCTGTCCGGTGATGTGCCGCAAAAGAAGCGCGAAACCCTGCTGGCCAAGTTCCAGAAGGGCCAGCTCGAGATCCTGGTCGCCACCGATGTGGCCGCGCGCGGCCTGCACATCGACGGCGTCTCGCACGTCTACAACTACGACCTGCCGTTCGATGCCGAGGACTACGTCCACCGCATCGGCCGCACCGCGCGTCTGGGCGCCGAAGGCGACGCGATCAGCTTCGCCTGCGAGCGCTATGCGATGTCGCTGCCCGACATCGAGAGCTATATCGAGCAGAAGCTTCCGGTGGCGACGGTCGAGCGCGACCTGCTGGTGGCGCTCCCGCGTACTCCGCGCGAGTTGCCGGAAGGCACCGAGGGCGAGCAGGAAAGCATCGGCGCGATCTTCAAGGAAGCGCGCGAGCAGCGTGCCGCCGACGAGGAACGTCGTGGCGGCGGTCGTCGTGCCGGCGGTGCCGGCGGTGCCGGCAGCAGCCGTCGCAGCAGCGGTGAGCGTCGCCCCGGAGAACGCAGTGGCGAGCGTGGCCCGCGCGATGGCGCCCCGCGTCCGCCGCGCGCCGAGCGCAAGCCGCGTCCGGAGGCGACTGTTTCCGAGACGCCGACCGCCGCGTCCGCGCCGCCGACCGCCGCTTCCGCACCCGATGCCGCACCGGCCGTCGTTGCCGACACCGAGCGCGCGCCGCGCAAGCGTCGTCGCCGTCGTGGCGGCCGTCGCATCGATTGCAACGGCAATGGCGAAGCCGTCGCTCCCGCCGTCGCGGCGCAAGGCAAGGCATCGCACGTGCCGGCCCAGAAGCCAGCAGCACACGCTGCCGCACAGGGCGAACAGGCCGGTCTGCTGCATCGCCTCGGCCGCAAGCTCAAGTCGCTGATCACGCGGGCCCCGCGCTCCCAGCACTGA
>DATDBD010000014.1:0-17534 GCA_036525015.1 Lysobacter sp. | reverse complement strand
CCCGACCCGGATGCGATCGAGCACATCGCCCGCGTGCTGCTGCGCCGTTACGGCGTCGTGTGCTGGCGCCTGCTCGAACGCGAAGCGGGTTGGCTGCCGCCGTGGCGGGAACTGCTGCGTGTCTTCCATCGCCTGGAGGCGCGAGGCGAGATACGCGGTGGTCGTTTCATCGCCGGCCTGTCGGGCGAACAGTTCGCATTGCCAGAAGCGATTGGCCTGCTGCGGCAGGTGCGCCAGCGCGAGCATGACGGCGCCTGGATCTGCCTGTCCGCCACCGATCCGCTCAATCTGGTCGGTACCGTGCTGCCGGGCGACAAGGTCGCGCGGCTGAGCGGTGCGCGAGTGCTCTATCGCGACGGACTGCCGATGGCGACGCTGGTCGCGGGCCAGGTCGAGCTGGTAGGCCGACTGGATGCGGACGGGGAACGCACCGCCCGCCGACTGCTGCTGCGCGAACCAGAATCGGTGATGTGGACCGAATTGGCCGCAGCCGAAGTACCGGCGTCGCGACAGGTTCACTGACGTTCCGCTGTCTCCATCGCGTTTGACTCATCACCGCGCCGCGATGCCCGGAATGTGAAGCCCGTCCGATACTGACTCGCAGCCGTCAACGTACCGCAACCTGCTCCGGCCACGCTTACGCCCGCCGGCTGCACGGGGGAGTCGGTCCCACCGACTTCCGCGAGGTTCACACCATGACGTTGCGTTGTCTTAAGCTGGCCCGCATATCCGGCGCCGTTGCGCTGATCGCCACGGCCTTCACCGCCTTCGCCCAGGTTTCCCCTGCGATGACCGAACCGCACCAGCGCAACCGCCAGGGACTGATCGTCATCGCCCACCGCGGCGCCAGCGGTTATCGGCCGGAGCACACGCTGGAGTCGTATCGCCTGGCGATCCGCCAAGGTGCCGACTTCATCGAGCCGGACCTCGTAGCCACACGCGACGGCGTCTTGATCGCCCGCCACGAGAACGAAATCTCCGGCACGACCGATGTCGCGGCGCACCCCGAGTTCGCCAGCCGTCGCACCACCAAGATCGTTGATGGCGTGGCGATGACCGGATGGTTCACCGAGGACTTCTCGCTCGCCGAGATCCGGACGCTGCGTGCGAAGGAGCGCATTCCGGCGATACGCCCCGACAACACGCGCTTCGACGGCCTCTACACGATCCCGACCTTCGCTGAAGTCGTGCAGTTGGCCAAGCGCGAGAGCCGCGGCGGGCGCCGCATCGGCGTGTATCCGGAAACCAAGCACCCGACGTACTTCGCCACGCAGGGGCGCCGGCTCGACGGCACGCCGATCGGTATGTCGCTGGGCGCGAAACTGGTCGAGACACTGGTTGCCGAAGGCTTCACCGATCCGGACCGCGTCTACATCCAGAGCTTCGAGATCGCCAACCTGATCGAGCTGCAGAAGAAGATCATGCCGCAGGCAGGCGTGCGCCTGCCGCTGGTGCAGTTGTACGACGACTTCCACGATGCGCGGCCTTACGATGTCGTCTACAACGCCACGCACGGCGCCGACATGGACGCGCTGTACGGTGGGCTGGTCGATCGTGTCGACGGCGGCCTCACCGCAGACACACGCTACGGCGCTTTTGCGACCGAGTCCGTGCTCGGCTGGATGAAGGCCAATTACGCCAGTGGTGTGGGCCCATGGAAAGGCAGCCTGCTGCCGCGCACCCCGGTATCGCCCAAGGTCGATGCCAACGGCGACGGCAAGGCCGAGCTGGCGGGGCAGGGCACGGGGCTGGTGCATCCGATGCTGGGCTGGGCGCTCAACGCCGGCTTGCAGGTACATCCGTACACGTTGCGTGCGGAGGAGACCTACCTTGCGCGCACGCCCGACGGCATCACCCAGTCTGTGATTGCCGAGGCGGTGCAGTTGTACAGCCTGGGCGTGCAGGGCTTTTTCATCGACCACCCGGACCAGGGCGTGGCCGCGCGCGAGATGTTCCTCGACCTGAGTCGTCCGCTGGATTCAGGCAAGTAGCGCGGTCATTGCGAGTCGCGGGAAGTGCCGGGGTTGCCGGACTCAGCGGGCAACAGGAACCGCAACCCCACGCCCGGCTCCGTCGCGATCCAGCGCGGAGCCGATGCGTCGTCTCCCAGCTTCTGCCGCAGCTTGCCGACCAGGATGCGCAGGTAGTGGGTGTCCTCCTGGTGCGTGGGCCCCCATACCTCGCGCAGCAGTTGCGGCTGCGTGACGACGCGGCCGGCGTGCCGGACCAGCAGCGCGAGCAGGGCATATTCCTTGCGCGACAGCACGACGGGCTCACCGTCGATGCTGACTTCACGACGCGAAAGATCCACCCGCAGGTGGTCGTCCACGAATATCGGCAGCGCCTCGTCCACCGCCACCTGGGAGCGCAGCAGTGCGCGAATGCGCGCCATCAGCTCCTGCACGCCAAAGGGCTTGGTGACGTAGTCGTTCGCCCCCGCGTCGAGCGCGGCCACCTTCTCCGACTCGCCGGAACGAACGGTCAGCACGATGACCGGTACCCGCGACCATTGTCGGATGTCCGACAGCACGTCCAGGCCGTCGCGGTCGGGCAAGCCCATGTCGAGGATGACCACATCGGCGCCACGTACGGCCAGCGCATCCAGGCCTTTGCGTCCGTCCTCCGCCAGGTCGACCGCATAGCCCTGCGAACGCAGGCTGATCTCCAGGAACCGGCGGATCTGGGGTTCATCGTCGATGACCAGGACACGTGTAGGCGGCGTGCTCTGCGAGGGCTGACCTGTCTCGCTCATGGCCGGGCACCGGGCGGTGGTTCGTTGAGCGGCAACGTGATGCGAACGATCGTGCCGCGCCCTTCCGGGCCGGGCAGTGCTTCGACTTCGCCGCCGTGCGCACCGATCATGCCGCGGCATATCGCCAGTCCCAGGCCAGTGCCGTGACGCGGACGGCCGTTGCTTCCGCCATCTCCGCGGCTCACGCTGTAGAACATCTCGAAAATTCGGCGGCGCTCGTCGTCCGGTATTCCGGGGCCGAGGTCGCGCACCTCGATGCGCAATCGGCCATCATCAAGCCTGGCGTCTATGGCGATGGCTTCATCCGCAGGCGAGAACCGCGCCGCATTCTCGATCACATTGAACAACGCCTGCTCCACGAGCGCTGGATGTACCCAGATCGGTCCCAGCGCCGGATCCACATGGATCGAAAATTTCGGAGCCGCCTGATAGCGGCGCAGGCGGCCGACCGCGGAGCCGATCAGCTCGTCGACACCGATCCAGTCGCGCTGCAAGGTCAGGCTGCCGTGGCCGAGACGGGTCATGTCGAGCAGGTTCTGGATGTAGCGGTCGAGGCGCTCGCCTTCGCTGCGCACGGTGTCGAGCAATGCATGCCGGTCGTCCTCGCTCATGGCGTGGCCATAGCTGTCCAAGCTGCCCGCCGCTCCGATGATCGCGGCCAGCGGCGTGCGCAGGTCATGGGATACCGAGGAAAGCAGGGCGCTGCGCAGTCGCTCGGTTTCGTTGGCGACGCGTTCGGATTGCAGTTCGGCCACCAGTCGTGTGCGCAGCAGGGCCTGCGCGACATCGTCGGCCATCGATCGCGCCTGCTGACGCTGGCGTTCGTCCAGCTTCGGTGCATGCGGCGGCATCTTCAGGCCGATCACGCCCAACGTGCCGCGCGGCGCCTGCAACGGCAAGAACCACCAGCCATGTTCCTCGGCCGTTTCGGCATGGCGCGCGTGGGGCGGGCCTTCTATCTGACGCAGGACAGGCAGTGTGGCGGCCTCCACGCCGGCGACGCGCAGGTCGCGCTCGCCCAGGCGGCCCTCACTTAGTTGGATCCAGACATGGGCGTCGAAGCGCTTGCTCAGGACCGAGTTCGCCGCCGCCACCAACTCATCCTCGTTCGCAGCGACCGCCAGGCGTTGTCCCAGTTCCTGTCGCGTCAGGACGTCGCGGTTGGTCGCGCGCAGCGCCTGGACTTGCATGGCCAGCCGTGACGCGAGTCGCCCGGCCAGCAGCGCGGCCGCCAGGAACAGCGCGACCGTCGCCACGCCGTGATGCGCGCTGATGTACAGCGTGTAACGCGGTTCGATGAAGAAGAAGTTGTAGGCGAGAAAGCACAGCAGCGCGGTCAGCACCGCCGGACCGGTGCGGGTACGCGATGCGACGATCAGGACCGCGAGCATGAACACCAGCGACAGGTCGTCCAGACCGACCCAGCGTTGTGCGGCCGCGGCCACGCAAACAGCCAGCAAGGCGCCGACTACGGCGAGCACGTAGCCGGCGGCCGGATTGGTGGCCTGTGAGTCGTCGGTCATGAGAGGAGGATGCGTGCGGCAGCCATCATTGTGCCGTGAGGGCGTCTCCAGTGTGTCGCTCCCTTCCGCTGCGCGCACGTCTGCCGCGAACAATTTACGGGAAATTTACGCGCAGGGGCCGGGACGTGTCTTCTGTGTTTATGGGCTGTGGACGAACACTGCGCCCTTCGGGGTGGCAAGCGCCAGACCCCGGCGTCCGCTCCCCTTCGCCACGGCCCCGTATCCATGAGCACCACTGCAAGTCCCACATCCATCCCAGATGGCCATCGCAGCGCCGGTTTCGGTGCGTTGCTGCTCGGCGCCGTCGGTGTCGTATTCGGCGATATCGGCACGAGCCCGCTGTACACCATCAAGGAGGCGTTCTCGCCGCATTACGGGCTGACGCCCGATCACGCCACGGTGCTGGGAATCCTGTCGCTGGTGTTCTGGTCGCTGATGGTCGTCATCACCATCAAGTACGTCGCCGTCATCATGCGGGCCGACAACGACGGCGAGGGCGGGATCATGGCGCTGACCGCGCTCGCGCAGCGCACGCTTCCGGCCGGTTCCCGCGCCTGCTATGTCGTGGGCATCCTCGGCGTATTCGGCGCCGCGCTGTTTTTTGGCGACGGCGTGCTGACGCCGGCGATCTCGGTGTTGTCCGCGGTGGAAGGCCTGGAGGTCGCCACGCCCACGCTGCACGAGTGGGTCCTGCCGATCACCATCGGCGTGCTGTTCGTCCTGTTCACGACGCAGCGCTTTGGCTCCGACACGGTCGGCAAGGCCTTCGGGCCGGTGATCGTCGTGTGGTTCCTCGCGTTGGCGGCCATCGGCGTGCACAACATCGCGGGCAATCCGGAAGTGCTGGGCGCGCTCAACCCCTGGTGGGGAGCGAAGTTTTTCATCGCGCACGGATGGCACGGCATCTTCATCCTCGGCGCCGTCGTGCTGGCGGTGACCGGCGGCGAGGCGTTGTATGCGGACATGGGGCACTTCGGCCGGCGACCCATTCAGTACGCGTGGAATTTCCTCGTGCTACCTGCGCTGACGCTCAATTACCTGGGGCAGGGCGCGCTGCTGCTGGCCAATCCCGAAGCCGTCGGTAATCCCTTCTACCTGGGGGTTCCGGAATGGGCGTTGTATCCGATGGTCGGCCTGGCCACCGCGGCCACTGTCATCGCCTCGCAGGCCGTGATCAGCGGCGCATATTCCGCCACGCGCCAAGCCATCCAGCTGGGTTACCTGCCACGCATGTGGATCCGGCACACTTCGCACGAAACCATCGGGCAGATTTACGTGCCCTCGATCAACTGGTTGCTGATGGTCGCGGTCATCGCCACGGTCCTGGCTTTCCGCAGCTCCACCGCACTGGCGACCGCCTACGGCGTATCGGTGACCGGAACGATGCTGATCACCAGCATCATGCTGGTGGTGGCGATGCGTTCACGCGCAACGCTCCCCGGCTACGTCTTCTGGCCGTTGGCGGCGCTGTTCGTGCTGGTGGATGTGGCGTTCCTGTTCGCCAATCTTGTCAAGTTCATGGACGGAGCGTGGTTCCCGATCGCGCTTGGCGTGGTGGTGTTCGCACTGCTTCGCACGTGGAGCCGAGGCCGCGCGCTGCTCCAGCACGAGATCCGCAAGGACGGCATCCGCCTGGATACCTTCCTGCCGGGCCTGATGCTGGCACCGCCGGCACGCGTACCCGGCACGGCAGTGTTCCTGACCGCGCAGCAGGACATCGTGCCCAAGGCGTTGCTGCATAACCTCAAGCACAACAAGGTGCTGCATGAACGCAACGTCCTGTTGACCGTCGAGACCCAGGCGGTCCCATTCGTTTCCGCCGACTCCCGGCTATCGCTGGAAACGATCGGGGACGACTTCTACAAGGCGATCGTGCGATACGGCTTCATGGAATCGCCGGATGTCCCGCTCGCGCTGATGCGATCGGTGGACTGCAGCACCCTGTGCTTCGATCCGATGGAAACGACGTATTTCGCAAGCCGCGAAACCATCATCGCGCACCGTCACCGCGGCATGCCGATCTGGCGCGACAAGCTGTTCGGCGTGATGCATCGCAATGCCGCGCCGGCCACCGATTTCTTCAGGATCCCCACATCGCGACTGGTTGAGCTGGGCGCGCCGGTCGAGATCTGACCGGAATTCCAGCGGGCACAAAAAAAGCCGCCCGGATTGCTCCGGGCGGCTCGATGCATCCAACCGATGCGACTTACTTCTTTGAGGCCTTGTCGGTCGCCGCAGCGCCCTTGCCGCCGGTCAAGCCGCGCTTCTCCAGCAGTGGCTCGATCTTCGGATCGTGGCCGGCGAAGTTGCGGAACAACTGCAGCGCGTCCTCGCTGCCGCCCTGCGACAGCAGCGTCTGGCGGAAGTGGTCGCCGTTGGCGCGGCTCAGGCCGCCGTTCTGCTTGAACCACTGCACGCTGTTGGCGTCCAGCACTTCAGACCAGATGTAGGCGTAATAGCCCGCGGCGTAACCGCCCATGATGTGGCTGAAGTAGGTGGTGCGATAACGCGGCGGCACGGCGTAGAAGTTGACGCCGTCCTTCTTCAGCGCATCGGCCTCGAAGCCGATCACGCCATTGGCGGCCGGCAGCTGGTCGGCGGTGGCCTGGTGCCAGTTCTGGTCGAGCATCGCCGCGCCGAGGTACTCGGTGGTGGCGAAGCCCTGGTTGAACTTGGAGGTGGCCAGCACCTTGTCCAGCAGTTCCTTCGGCATCGCCGCGCCGGTCTGGTAGTGCTTGGCGTAGTTGCCCAGGATCGACGGCCAGTCGGCCCACATCTCGTTGACCTGCGACGGGTACTCGACGAAGTCGCGCGGAACACTGGTGCCGCTGAAGTACGGGTACTTCACGTTCGAGAACATGCCGTGCAGGGCGTGGCCGAACTCGTGGAACGCCGTGGTCACTTCATCCCAGGTCATCAGCGTCGGCTTGCCTTCCGACGGCTTGGGGATGTTGAGGTGGTTGGCGACGACGGGCTTGAAGCCGGTCAGGTCCGACTGGTCGACGTAGGAGTTCATCCAGGCGCCGCCACGCTTGGAGGAGCGTGCATACGGGTCGAAGATGAAGATCGCCAGCTGCGAGCCGTCCTCGTTGAACACGTCGTACACCCAGGTGTCGGCGTGGTACTTGGGCAGGTCGGTGCGCTGCTTGAACTTCAGGCCGTAGAGCTGGCCGGCGGCGTAGAACACGCCGTTCTCCAGCACGTTCTTCATCTCGAAGTACGGCTTGAGCTGCGATTCGTCGAAGCTGTACTTCGCCTGGCGCACCTTTTCGGTGTAGAAGGCCCAGTCCCACGGCTCGAGCTTGAAGGTCGGCTGGCCCTTGGCCTTCTGCTCCTTGTCGATCATCGCCTGAAGGTCGGCGGCTTCGAGTTCGGCGTTGGCGACTGCTGCCGGGGCAAGCTGGCCGAGCATCTTGTTGACGGCGTCCGGGGTATTGGCGGTCTCGTCCTCGAGCACGTAGGCCGCGTAGTTCGGGTAGCCCATCATCTTCGCGCGCTCGGCGCGCAGCTTGGTGACCTGCGAGACGATGGCGGTGTTGTCGAACTCGCCACCGTGGCTGCCGCGTGCAACCGACGCCTTGTGCAGACGCTCACGCAGCGCGCGGTTGGTCAGTTGCGCTTCCGGCGGCTGGCCGGTGGTGTTGAGCAGGGCGATGACGTACTTGCCTTCCAGCTTGCGCGCCTTGGCGGCTTCGGCAGCGGAGGCGATCTGCTCGTCGGACAGGCCGTCGAGTTCTTCCTTGGTATCGACGGTGATCGCCGCGGCGTTCACTTCCGCCAGCACGTTCTGGCTGAACTTGGTGCCCAGGGCGGCCAGTTCGGAGTTGATCTGCCTCAGGCGGGCCTTGTCGGTGTCCGACAGGTTGGCGCCGGAGCGGACGAAGTCGGTGTAGTAGCGCTCGACCAGGCGCACGCCCTGGGCGTCGAGACCCAGCGAGGTGCGGGTGTCGTAGAGCGTCTTGACGCGGGCGAACAGCTTGGCGTTGAGGTTGATCGCGTCGCGGTGCGCGGAGAACTTGGGCGCATAGTCGCCCTGCAGCTTCTCGCGGACCGGGTTGGTGTCGGTACCGACGAGGTTGAAGAACACGGTCAGGGCACGGGTCAGCGTGCGGCCCGACTTCTCCATCGCGATGATGGTGTTGTCGAAGGTCGGCTTCGCGGGATTGTTGGCAATCGCGTCGATTTCCTTCAGCTGCTCGGCCATGCCGGCGTCGAAGGCGGGAGCGAAGTCGGCGTCCTTGATCTTGTCGAACTGCGGGTAATGCAGCGACAGCGGGCTGTCTGCGAAGAACGGGTTCGCGCTGTTGATGGCTTGCGCACTCACGGTTGTGTCTGCCTTGGGCGATTTGGCATAGGTGGGGGCGGTCGCGGCAATTGCCACGGCCAGCGCCAGCGCGAGAGGGTGCTTCATGGGACGGTGAGCCTCGTCAAAGGGAGCCCGAAGCCTACCCGAAGGGGGCCTGCCGGACCCCTGACGAAAGGCATGGGGACGGGGCGGGTTTCGCGCGGTTCGGGCCGGCTACACTGCGGCGCACGAGGCTGTCGTCAGCGACGGGCGGAACACTTGGCTCGATGTGGCGGCTCACATACCTGAATACGCACACCTGGGGATTCGCATGCAGTCGAAGGACATGAAGTCGATAGACACGAAGTCGAAGGTCACGAAGGAAAAGGGCTCGAAGGCGGGCGCGGTGCTGGTGGGCTGCCTGGCACTGGGATTCGGCGCCAATGCCCTGGCGGCGGAGACCCTGCGCTATGTGGCGCTGGTCGACGGAGGCAAGCAGGCCGGGCAGCAGGTGGTGACGGTGCGGGACGACGGCACGACCGCGGTCGATTTCATCTTCAAGGACAACGGCCGCGGGCCGGAGCTGAAGGAGGAGTACCGCCTGGCCGCCGACGGGACCTACCAGACCTATCGCGTGCAGGGCACCTCGACGTTTGGCGCGAAGATCGACGAGAGCTTCACCCGCAGCGGTAATCAGGCGCAGTGGAAATCGACATCCGACGATGGCCAGCAGGCCGTCGAGGGCACCGCGCTGTACTCGCCGCTGGGCGGCACGCCGGCAGGATTTTCAGTGGCCTTCAATGCGCTGACCCAGCGCAGCGACGGCAAGCTGCCGCTGATTCCGAGCGGCACGCTGACCTCGCGCAAGGTCGCCGACATGGAGGTCCAGTGCAGTGGCGCCAAGCGCCAGGTGCAACTGGTCGCCGTCACCGGCGTTGGCCTCACCCCGACCTTCGCCTGGGCGACGACCGGTGCCAATCCGCGCCTGTTCGCCTACATCTATCCGGGTTACCTGCAGTTGATCGAAGACGGCTGCCAGGCCGATGCGAATGCGCTTGAGGCCAGGCAGAAAGTGGCCGAAGGCGAAGCACTGGTAGACCTGGCCCAGCGCCTGGGCCATCGGCTTGCCGGCGCCACGCTGATCCGCAACGCGCGCGTGTTCGACAGCGAGAAGGCCACACTCGGCCCGGCCAGCGACGTGCTGGTGCGCGGCGGCAAGATCGTGTCGGTTTCGCCGGCAGGCAAGGACAAGACCCAGGCCGACAACGTCGTCGATGCCGGTGGCAAGGTGCTGCTGCCGGGCCTGTTCGACATGCACGGCCACATGGGGCGCTGGGACGGCGGGCTCGACCTGGCGGCGGGCGTCACCACCGTGCGCGACATGGGCAACGACAACGCCACGCTCCAGCAGATGATGCAGGAGATCAAGGCCGGCACGCTGATGTCGCCGGATATCGTCCCGGCCGGCTTCATCGAAGGAGAAAGCAAGTTCTCCGCACGCAACGGCTTCGTCATCAAGAACCTGGACGAGGCCAAGAAAGCGGTGGACTGGTACGCCGAGCACGGCTACCCGCAGATCAAGATCTACAACTCCTTCCCCAAGGACGTGCTGAAGGACACCGTCGCCTACGCGCACTCCAAGGGCCTGCGCGTCAGCGGCCACGTGCCGGCGTTCCTTCGCGCGCAGGACGTGGTGGACAGCGGTTTCGACGAGATCCAGCACATCAACCAGTTGATGCTGAACTTCTTCGTCGACGACAAGACCGACACTCGCACGCTGGCCCGCTTCTACCTGCCGGCGGAAAAGACCGACGCACTCGACCTGGACAGCCAGCCGGTGCAGGACTTCATCGCCGGGCTGGCGAAGAAGCAGATCGTGATCGATCCGACGCTGGCGACCTTCGAGTTCCTGCACCAACGCGCCGGCGAGATGTCGCCGATCGTGGCCGACGTCGCCGACCATCTGCCGCCGGACATCCAGCGCGGGCGCCGTACGGCCGAGATGAACATCCCCGACGACGCCACCGCGTCCCGGTACAACCGCTCCTACAGCAAGATGGTGGAGTTTGTGGGTCGGGCCTACCGGGCCGGCGTGCCGGTCGTGGCCGGCACCGACGAGATGGTCGGCTTTACGCTGCAGCACGAGCTCGACCTGTACGTGAAGGCGGGCCTGACCCCGGCCCAGGTGCTCCAGATCGCCACCTGGAATGGCGCCAAGTACACCCGCACGCTGGATCAACGGGGCTCGGTGTCGCCAGGCAAGCGCGCTGATCTGGTGCTGATCGACGGGGATCCGACGGTCAATATCGCCGATATCCGCAAGGTCGCGCTGGTCATCAAGGGCGATACGGCCTATTACCCGAGCGAGATCCATGAGGCGCTCGGCGTCAAGCCGTTCGCAATGCCGGTCAAGGTGGGAACCGCCAGATAAATGGGATGCCCCGCGCCCGCCAGGGCGCGGGGCGATTCGGATGCGCCGGGGTACGGAGCTTTAACAGTCTGGTAACATTTGCCGATCATGTCAGCCGCCAGGCGCGGATCGGTCCGCGTCGAGGTCGTCAGGGGACGGCCTGAGTCTTGCAGTCGAGCCTCGTTCCATCGCCGTGCCTGCATGCCGGAGAGGGCGTGCCGGTGCGTCGGCCTTCGAACCTTTGGCGCTTCATTTGGCGCCACCCATCGAGACCGCCCAATGCCTTCCATGCCGCTTGCCCGCAAGCTTCCCCGCCACGCCCTGACCGTCGCCATCGCGCTGATGCTCCCGGCGCAGGCCGCCTTCGCGCAGGATGCGCAGACCCCGGCGCCCACTGCCTCCGCCGCTGAGTCGAAGGCCAAGACCCTCGACGCCGTGCAGGTCACCGCACAGCGCAAGGTCGAAAACCTGCAGGACGTTCCGGTGTCTGTCTCCACGCTCAACGCCGAGCAGCTCGACGCGTTCGGATCGGGCGGCAACGACGTGCGCTTCCTGTCCGGCCGCGTGCCCAGCCTGAACATCGAATCCTCGTTCGGCCGTGCCTTCCCGCGCTTCTACATCCGCGGCTACGGCAATACCGACTTCCGCCTCAATACCTCGCAGCCGGTGTCGCTGGTGTACGACGACGTCGTGCAGGAGAACCCGATCCTCAAGGGCTTCCCGGTGTTCGACCTGGATCGCGTGGAAGTGCTGCGCGGCCCGCAGGGCTCGCTGTTCGGCCGCAACAGCCCGGCCGGCGTGGTGAAGTTCGAATCGACCCGCCCGTCGCAGGAATTCGACGGCTACGGCAAGGTCGGCGTCGGCGACGACAACATGTGGAATCTGGAAGGCGCAGTCGGTGGCGGTCTGACCGACCAGTGGTCGGGGCGCGCGTCGGTGCTGTTCCAGCGCCGCGACGACTGGGTCGACAACACCTTCCCGGGCCCGAACGAAAGCTTCGAGGGTTACGACGAGTCGGCCGCCCGTGTGCAGGCGCTGTACGAAGGCGAAGGTTTCGAGGCGCTGCTGAACGCGCATGCGCGCCACCTCAACGGCACCGCGCGCCTGTTCCGCGCCAACATCATCGAGCCGGGCACCAACGACCTGGTCGACGGCTTTGACGAAGACAAGGTCTCGCTCGATGGCCTGAACCACTCCGAGCTCGACAGCTTCGGCGCCAACGCCCGCCTGAGCTGGGAGCTGGGCGACGGCTACACGTTGTACTCGATCACTGGCTACGAGACGCTGGATACCTACAGCCGTGGCGACATTGACGGCGGTTTCGGCGCGGCGTTCCTGGGCCCAGGCAATTCCGGTCCCGGCTTCATTCCGTTCGCCTCGGAAACCGCCGACGGCATTCCGGACCACTCGCAGTGGACCCAGGAATTCCGCATCGAATCGAACACCGACACCGCCTGGAACTGGCAGGCCGGCCTGTTCTACTTCAACGAAGACTACGACGTCGAAAGCTTCAGCTACGACTCGCTCAACGGCGGGGCGCAGGACGGCTACGAGCGCGTGAACCAGACCAACGATTCGTGGGCCGTGTTCGGCGCCGCGACGTGGCAGGCCACCGACAAGCTCGAGCTGCGCGCCGGTGCGCGATACACCTGGGACAAGAAGGACCTGAAGGTTGAGGAATACTTCAACACCGGCTTCGCGCCGTGCATCGGTCCGAGCATCGGCCTGCTGCCTCCGCCGGTTCGCTGCACGCTGACCGATCTGGCCAACGCCGAGCCCGACGGTGACCTGTCGGCCTCGACGGACGACCAGAAGTTCAGCTGGGACCTGTCGGCCACGTATAACGTCAACGATGACGTGAATGTCTACGCGCGCGTAGCCACCGGTTATCGCGGCAGCAGCATCCAGGCCGCGAGCGCGTTCAACTTCAAGTCGGTGGCCGAGCCGGAAACCTCCAACTCGTTCGAGATGGGCATCAAGGCCGACCTGTGGGACAACCGCGCGCGCATCAATGCCGACGTCTTCTACTACGAGGTCAAGGACCAGCAGCTCACCGCCGTGGGCGGCTCGTCCAACGCCAACATCCTGCTCAACGCCGACAAGACCGTCGGCCAGGGCTTCGAGATGGACTTCCAGGCGTACCTGACCGACACGCTGTTGCTGACCCTGGGCAGCAGCTACAACGACACCGAGATCAAGGACGATGACCTGTCGGTCTCCGTCTGCGCCGCGTGCACCCCGACCGATCCGCTCGACGCCAACGGCAAGGCGCTGATCGACGGTAACTCGTTGCCGCAGGCCCCGGATTGGTCGCACAACCTGACCCTGCGTTGGGGCATCCCGATGGACAACGGCGGCGAGTTCTACGCCTACACCGACTGGGTCTACCGCAGCGAAGTGAATTTCTTCCTGTACGACTCGATCGAGTTCACCGGCAAGTCGCTGACCGAAGGCGGCCTGCGCCTGGGCTACACCTGGGATTACGGCAAGTACGACGTCGCGATTTACGGCCGCAACATCACCGACGAAGTGCAGGTCGTCGGCGGCATCGACTTCAACAACCTGACCGGGTTCATCAACGAGCCGCGCTTGTTCGGTGCGGAGTTCAAGGCCAGCTTCTGACGGTCTGCTCCTGGCGGTGTCCCAACAACGCCGGGCTAGTCCCGGCGTTGTTTTTAAGGCGACATGGAGGCCGCAGCCAGGCATGGCCACTGAGCCCGTGGCCTGCGCTATTCTGGACGCGACGCTGCATCGGAGGATTCCCCCATGACCACCGCCTACGATTTCACCGCCGCCAACATCGACGGCCAGTCGCGCTCCCTGGACGAACATCGCGGCAAGGTGCTGCTGATCGTCAATGTCGCATCGCAATGCGGCTTCACGCCCCAGTACACCGGGCTGGAAAAGCTCTGGCGCGATTACGGCGACCGTGGCTTCGCGCTATTGGGTTTCCCGTGCGACCAGTTCGGCCACCAGGAACCCGGCGACGAGGCCGAGATCAAGAGCTTCTGCTCGCTCAACTACGACGTCACCTTCCCGCTGTACTCCAAGATCGACGTCAATGGCGATGCCGCGCATCCGCTGTGGAAGTGGCTCAAGGACGAAAAGGGCGGCCTGCTCGGCATCGACGCGATCAAGTGGAACTTCACCAAGTTCCTGGTCGGGCGCGACGGCCGGGTGCTCAAGCGCTATGCGCCGACCGAAAAGCCGGAAGCGATCGCCAAGGACATCGAAGCCGCACTGGCATGAGGTGACGTGATGATGATGGAGGTAGAGGCACTGCCGCTGCATGTCGAGATCAGCCGGCATCGGCTTGGGTTGCGCGTGCATGTTCGCGGCGAGGAAACCTTCGAGAACACGGTCGCCTACTGGCGGTCGATCATCGACAAGCTCGACGGTGTCCCCGGGCGCGGCCTGTTGCTGATAGACGAGTTGCACGGCACGCCGCTGTCGGAGCGGCAATGGCTGGACCTGATCGTGTCGATGGACGGCTCGCGCCTGCGGCGCTTCCGCATCGCCCACGTCAGGCCGGGGGGGCTTCGCGATGTCGAATACTGCGAGCTGTACGCCCGCGACGCGAACTACGATGCGCGGGTGTTCGTCGACGAGGCAAGCGCCGAGCGCTGGTTGGCCGGGGCCTGACGACCCGTTCCGCTCACTTCTCGACGAACGCCCGCTCGAACACGTACTGGCCCGGCGTGCCGATACGCGGCGCCGCGGTGAAGCCGCGTCCATCGAGGATGGCGCGGAAATCGGCCAGCATCTGCGGGCTGCCGCAGATCATGGCGCGGTCATGCTCAGGGTCCAGCGGCTCGATGCCGAGCTGCTCCATCATCCGGCCGCTGTCCATCAGCTCGGTCAGGCGGCCGCGATGGTCGTGGCCGCCGAACTCGAAGGCCTCGCGCGTCACCGCGGGGTAGTACTTCAGCTTGGCGGCGATCTGTTCGCCCAGGAATTCGTGCCGCGGCAGTTCGTTGACGATGTAGTCGCGGTAGGCCAGGTCCTGAACACTGCGCACGCCATGCGTCAGGACGACCTTGTCGAAACGCTCGTAGGTTTCAGGGTCCTTGATGATCGCAAGCCACGGCGCGAAGCCGGTGCCGGTACCCAGCAAGTACAGATTGCGGCCGGCGTGCAGGTCGTGGATCAGCAGCGTGCCGGTGGGCTTGCGGCCGATGAGCACCTGGTCGCCCGGCTGGATCGATTTCAGGCGTGAGGTCAGCGGGCCGTTGGGGACCTTGATGCTGAAGAACTCCAGCTGTTCTTCCCAACTGGCACTGGCGATGGAATACGCGCGCAGCAGCGGACGCAGCGATCCGTCCGTCTGCGGCACCTGCAGTCCGATTATCACGAACTGGCCGTTGTCGAAGCGGAACCCGTCGTCGCGCGTGGTGGTGAAGCTGAAATAGTCGTCCGTCCAATGACGGACGTCCAGCACGGTTTCGGTGCCGAAAGCAGAGGACATGGGGGGCGGGGGAGTGAATCGTGGGCCTGAATTTTACGCCACCGCGGCCGGCGTATGCTGCCGGCATGCCTGACGACGCGCCCGGCACGCTCTGGACCATCGGCCATTCGACGCGCGACTGGCCCACGTTCCTGGGCATGCTGACGCAGGCCGATATCGTCAACCTGGTCGATGTGCGCCGCTTTGCGGGGTCTCGTCGCCATCCCCAGTTTTCCGGCGAGGCCATGGCGGACGCGTTGGCGCAGGCCGGCATCCTCTACGTGCCGATGCCCGAACTGGGCGGGCGGCGCGCTCCCGCCCCCGATTCGCGCAACACCGCGTGGCGTAACGCCGCTTTCCGCGGCTACGCCGATTACATGGCCACGGCACCGTATCGGCAGGCGCGCGATCGTTTGGTGTCGCTGGCGCGGCAGGCGCGCACGGCGGTGATGTGCGCCGAGGCGGTGTGGTGGCAATGCCATCGCGGGTTGATTGCGGACGACTTCAAGGCCAGGGGCTGGCACGTGATCCACCTGTTGGCACCCGGTCGGCAGGACCAGCATCCGTTCACATCGGCGGCACGCATCGTCGAAGGCCGCCTGGTGTATTGGCCGGCGTCGGATGCGACGGAGCAGGGCGACCTGTTCTGAGCGAACGCGCTCAAAACGTGCTCAATCGACCAGGCGGCCGGCGGTATGATGTTCACGGTTCCCAGGGAGGCGCGCCATGTCCATCAATTCCAAGGCGCGCCGTGATGCGAAGAAACGCCGGCTCAAGCACGAGAAACCCGCCGACCCGCAGCGCCCGTCGATCGAACCGCACGCCGAGCTGCGCGATCCGCAGGGCGCGTTGCTGGGCGGCATCGTCCGTCGCGAAGGCGAGTGGACGCTGGGGCTCGGCGGTCGCATCGTCGGCGAATCGCAAAGCGCCGCGCGCGTGCTGGCCATCCTCAAGCGTGCCGCCACGTTGCACGAACGCGAAGGCACTGCGGTGCGGCTGACCTGCTCCACGACCCTGAGTTCCGCCGCGCAGCAGGAAGCGGCCGAGCAGGGGCTGAGCTTCGAGCAGTTCGAAGCAAAGCTGGCGCAGGAGTTGTCGGCCGATGTCGCCGCGATGCCGGTGCAGGGGGGCGCCACCCATTAGGCGGCGGGTGTCCCGGTCCTGAGCGCGCGAGTAGCGCGCTCAGGCGTCATGCCTCACTTGGCGGGAGCGTCCAGGCGCAGCAACTGGCCGTCGCTCTCGTCGGTCAGCACGTAGACCTTGCCGTCCGTGCCGACGCGCACATCGCGGATACGCTTGCCCAGTTCCTTCAGCAGCCGCTCCTCGCCGGTGATGCGATCGCCGTCCAGGCTCAGTCGGATCAGGCTGCCGTCGGACAATGCGCCCAGGAACAGGCTGTCGCTCCATTTCGAATGGGCGTGCCCGGTGTAGAACGCCATGCCGGAAAGCGCTGGCGATTTTTCCCAAACGTGGTAGGGCTGCTCCATGCCGGGCGCGGACGTGCCGACGGCTTCGGGAATCTTCAGGCCGGAATAGTTGATGCCGTAGGTGATGATCGGCCAGCCGTAGTTCTTGCCCGGCTCCGGCAGGTTGATCTCGTCGCCGCCGCGTGGACCATGTTCGGCCTCCCAGACCTTGCCGGTGCGCGGATCGAGCGCGAGCGACTGCATGTTGCGATGCCCGTAGCTCCAGATCTCCGGACGCGCATCCTTGCGGCCGACGAATGGATTGTCGGCGGGAACGCTGCCGTCGAGGTTGAGCCGCACCAGCTTGCCCTGCAGCAT
Organism: Lysobacter sp.; assembly: GCA_036525015.1. Lineage (GTDB taxonomy): Bacteria > Pseudomonadota > Gammaproteobacteria > Xanthomonadales > Xanthomonadaceae > Lysobacter_J. Next base: position 336 of record DATDBD010000014.1, on the reverse strand, counting down.
GTCGAGCTTCTGTGCGGTCGGACGGTCGTTGCGCTCGCCCTGGCTGATGAACATGTGGCCCTTGCCGTCGAAGACGATGCGCGAGCCGAAATGGTTCGGGCCGACGAGCTTGGGCTGCTGCTGGTAGACACGGCGTACGTCGGTCAGCGCGGTGTCGCCGAGCGTGGCGATCGATACCGCAGTGCCGGCGCTGCCCTCGGGGCCCGGTTCGGCGTAGCTCAGGTAGATGCGCCGGCTGTTGGCGAAGTCCGGAGCCAGCACTACGTCGAGCAGGCCGCCTTGTCCTTCGGCCCAGACTGCCGGTACACCGGACAGCGGTGCCGAGACCTTGCCGTC
>DATDBD010000013.1:0-3502 GCA_036525015.1 Lysobacter sp. | reverse complement strand
GCCGGCGTTCATCGAGCAGGTGCGCAAGGCTTTTGCCAACTTGCAGGGCAAGCAGAACGTGACCGCCAAGTTCATCGGCTATGCCGATGACATGGCCTTGTCGGATCGCAACGCGCGCATCTATGGCGATGCGGTTGCCTTGTCGAAGGCGCGCGCGCATCGAGCCGCCCTCGCGGTGCAACAGGCACTGGGCCTGCCGGCCGCTGCGGTGCAGAGCGACGGCCGCGGCGCCACGACGTTCCTCGCCCCGAACGACACCCCGCAGGGTCGCGCGCTCAACCGCCGCATCGAGGTGCAGTTCTGGTACGACGACCCGATGCAGGAACTGCCCGAGGAGCCGCAGATGTGTCCGGCCGATGCAGGCAAGGAGATCGTCACCCGCATCTACCAGCCCACGGGAGGACCTATTCCCGTGCTGCTGCTGGAGTCAGGCGAGGCCATCATCCCGGCCGGTTTCGCCGAACGCCTGCGCAGTGCCCTGGACGAGGTCAAGGATCGCGAGAACTCGCGCCTGCGCTTCATCGGCTACACAGGCAACGAGCGCCTGGACCGCCGTACCACTTCCGTGTACGAGGATGACATCGGTCTGTCCGCGGCGCGTGCAGGCCGGGCAATGGAAACCATCCGCAGCGAGATGCAGCTCAGTCCGGAGCAGGTCGAGCACGAGGGCCACGGTTTCGTGCAGTCCGCTGACCTGCCGAACGAGGGCTTCACCCAGGGCGCGGAGTCCTACATCGAAGTGCAGGTGGTGTACGACGAGCCTGCGGTGCGCGACGACTACGAGGGCGTGGACATCACGCGGCTCAACCGCGAGCTGGCGCCGGCCAATGCCTTCGGCCTCAACCCCATGCACATCTCGGTGGACGGCAAGCCCATCGACGACCCGGGACGCAGCTCCGCCGACGTGCAGCGATGCACCGACGTGGCGCTGGACCAGGCTGGCATCCGCTTCCAGTTCGACGATCTGAACGCCGAACCGCGCCTGACGGTGTCCGCTTCGCCGCAGGTGGCGGTGGTGGGCGAGCCCCTGCGCTTCCGGATGTACTCGAACTACACCGGCTTCATCCACCGCGCCGAAGTGCGCATCCAGGAGAAGGGACAGTCCACGCAGGCCACGCCATTGGCCATCGTGGCGCTGGACGCGAACGGCGATGCCGAGTGGCAGCCGGGCATCGAAGGCATCCCGGCCAGCGGGCGTGAGTTGCAGTACCTGCTGCGCGTCTACGACGAGCAGGGCAGGTTCGACGAGACCAGCCTGCGCCCGTTGTGGCTGGTCAACGCCAATGGCGATGGCAGCGCCGCGGAAGTTCCGGCGATGGCGGGCGAAGGCGCGCCGCCGGCACTGGCCGCTTACGGCGAGAGCCATCTCGAGCGGCGCAACATCCGCATCGGTGCGAATACCGTCGCGGTGCGCGGCGGTGGCATTCCGGCCGGGCACACGGTGTGGGTGGCCGGCCGACCCGTGCCGGTGGACGCCAAGGGCGACTTCATCGCCGAGGAGATCCTGCCCGAGGGCCTGCACACCGTGGAGGTGGCGGTGCTGGACCAGGAGGGCAACGGTCAGCTGTACCTGCGCGACCTCGAACTGCGCCAGCGCGACCGCTTCTTTGTGGGCATCGCGGACCTGACCGTGGCCAAGGAGCGCACCAGCGGCCCGGCCGATCTGCTGCAGGGCGAGAACACGGCTTTCGAACGCAACGAGTCGTTCTACGGGCGGCTGGCCTTCTTCGGCACCGAGAAGTTCGGCAATGGCTGGCGCCTGACGGCCAGTGCCGACACGCGCGAGGGTCCGGTGCAGGACATCTTCGGCAACCTTCTGGACAAGGCCCCGGACGCGCTGTTCCGCCGCATCGATCCGGACTACCACTATCCCACCTTCGGCGATGACGGCATCGTCGAGGAGATGGCGCCGACCCTGGGCAAGTTCTACCTGCGAGCGGAGCGTGACGACGACTACGCGATGTGGGGCAACTTCCAGACCGACTACGCGGGCAACGAACTGGCCCAGGTCGATCGCGGGCTTTACGGTGCCAACGCGGAGTGGAATGCGGATGCGACCACGGTGTTCGGCGAACGCCGCGCCAGCGTCAGTGGCTTCGCCGCCGAGCCCGGCACGATTGCCGGCCGCGACGAGTTCCGCGGCACCGGTGGCTCGCTGCTCTACCTGCGCAACCAGGACATCCTCACCGGTTCGGAGCGCCTGCGTATCGAGATGCGCGACAAGGACTCGGGACTGGTCACCGGCACGGTGGACCTGCGCCCGGGCCTGGATTACGACATCGACTACCTGCAGGGCCGCATCCTGCTTTCCGAGCCGCTGTCGTCCACCGGCAGCGACAATATGCTGGTGCGCAGCGGCGGTCTCTCCGGAGATGAGGCCTGGCTGGTGGCGCGCTACGAGTACGCCCCCGGTTTCGACGAGATCGACACGCTGACCACCGGCGGACGGGCCCATGTCTGGATCAACGACCATGTCGGCGTAGGCCTCACGGGCAGCCGCAGCAATGGCGATGTCGAGGACAACGACATGCTCGGCGCGGACCTCACGCTTCGCAAGACCACCGAGACATGGCTGAAGGTACAAAGTGGCCGCACCCGGGGCCTGGCGTCGCACTCGCTCTTTTCGAATGACGGCGGCTTCGAATTCACGGGCAGCGATCCAACGCAATTCAACGATGCACAGGCCGACGGCTACCGCGCCGATCTCAGTGCCGGCTTTGGCGACCTGCTGAAGAACGGCAAGGGCAGGCTGACCCTGTACACGCAGGAACAAGGTGCCGGCTACTCGGCACCGGGCCAGGCGACCCTGTCCGACCGCACGTACTACGGCGGCACGATGGACCTGCCGATCGGCGAGAAGCTCAGCGTCGTCGGCAAGGCCGATCATCGGGAACAGGGTGCGGGCCTCACGCTTGACGCGGCGGAGCTGGACGTCAAGTACCAGTTGAACGATCGCTGGAGCGTGGCCACCGGCATGCGCAGCGACAAGCGCGATGACCAGCGCGTCGTGGTGCCGCTGACGCAGGAGCAGGGCGAGCGCACCGATGCGGTGGTGCAGGCCGCCTACGACTCGGCGAACGACTGGAACGCCTGGGCCTTCGCCCAGCAGACCGTGTCGAAGAATGGCGACCGCCAGGACAACGGCCGGCTGGGCGCGGGCGCCGCGCTGCGCATCAGCGAGAAGCTGCGCCTGGAAGTCGAGGCCTCGGCCGGCGACCTGGGCCCAGGCGGGCGGCTGGGGACCAGCTACATGGTGTCCGACAAAACCAGCCTGTACCTGAACTACGCGCTGGAAAACGAGAGCGGCGACGTCCTCGACGGCACCAACATGAGCAGCCAGCGCGGCAGCCTGGTCGGGGGCATGAAGCGGCGCCTGTCGGACAGCAGCAGCGTCTATGTCGAAGAGCGCTATCAGGACGTCAACGAGGCCAGCGGCCTGACCCACGCCGCCGGCATGTCGCTGAACCTGGGCGAGGGCTGGACCGTGGGCGCGAATGCCGAG
>DATDBD010000012.1:0-26121 GCA_036525015.1 Lysobacter sp. | reverse complement strand
CGGCAAACTGACCAAGACCGAGGCCGCGGCCGTGCCGGCGCTGGGCAAGGTCTTCGACCAGGCCGACGGCAATGCCGACGGCGCATTGACCACCGCCGAGTACAAGAACTATGTCGCCCAGGTCCAGGCCAGCAAGGGCGGTCCGGGCGGCGGCTGATCGAAGCGCCTTCGCAGCGAATCCCCCACGCAAGCGAATCCCCCACGCAGTGGATCAGAAAGGGCGGCCTGTCGGCCGCCCTTTCTTTATGCGTCTTTCGTGCCGCTTCGACGACAGGCGATACTACGCACATGGCAAAGTTTGAACTGGTCGGCTTCGACGCCGACGACACACTCTGGCGAAGCCAGGATTATTTCGATGAAGCCCAGCGCGAGTTCGAGCGCATCGTCGGCCATTACGTCGACCTGCGCGACGCGCGCGTGCACGAGCGCCTGTACGAGGTGGAGAAGGGCAACATTGCCCTGTTCGGCTATGGCGTGAAGGGCATGGTGCTGTCGATGGTGGAAGCCGCCGTCGATATCACCCAGGCGCGCATCGGCGCGCTGGACCTGCATCGCATCGTCGGCCTCGGCAAGGACCTGCTGCGGCATCCGGTCGAGCTGCTGCCAGGCATTGCGGAAGCAGTGGAGGCGATCGCGGCCGATCACCCGATCGTGCTGATCACCAAGGGCGACCTGTTCCACCAGGAGGCGAAGGTGAAGCAGTGCGGCCTGGCCGACCTGTTCCGCCGCATCGAGATCGTCAGCGAGAAGGACGCGGCGACCTATTCGCGCGTGCTGGGCGAGTTCGACCTGGCGCCGGAGCGGTTCGTGATGATCGGCAACTCGTTGCGTTCCGACATCGCGCCGGTGCTTGAGCTGGGTGGCTGGGGCATCCACATGCCTTACCACACCACCTGGGTGCACGACACCGAGGCCGACGTCGCCGACGATGCGCCCAGGCTGCGTCGGGTCGATGGCGCGATTGCGCTGCCTGCGGCCGTGCACGAACTCGCGCAACGCCAGGCGTGAGGCGCGCCAAGTAATCCCAACGCCGGCTGAGCACCTTCTCCGCGCTCCAGGCGTATTAAAAAATGGTTCACCGGGTCGGCCGCATCGTCATCGTGACGCCGGACGAGAGCAAAGCCTGTCGGGGTGACAGGTGGATCGGCCGGTGAACCAGGAGAGATTCCATGTCCAATGTCCTGTCCCGCTGGGCGGCTCCGGTTGTGCTGGCGGCCGGCTTCGGCATGGCCGGCTTGTCGCCAGCCCCGGCACGTGCCGCTGAGGCCGACGATCTGGTGCGCGTGATGGTCGATGTCGCCGATGTGATCTTCCAAAGCGGGAATCCGTACTACCGCTACGGCAACGGTTACGGCTACGACAACCGACTGACCGTGGTGCCCGACCGTTACGGCCGCCCGGTGTATTACCGCGTCGTACCGCGCTATCGGGCCGGCCCGCCCCATGGCAATGCTTATGGCTACTACCAGAATGGTCCCGTCCGTAACGGGCAGTGCAACAAGCACGGCAAGTGCAAGGTCGAGTACTACGACGCCCGCTACGACCGTCGCCAGTACGGCTATGACGACCGCTATTACCGGTACGACGATCGACGCTACCGTGAGGGGGATCGCTACTGGGATGGGCGCCGCTGGCGCGACGTCGACTGACGTAACGCGATGGTGGACTCGATCCAGTGACGCCACGCGGCCTGGGTCGGGTGCCGTTGTGTTTAGGGCCCATTTAGAGTCGGTTCCGCCGACTGATGCGGCGCAAAGCATCGCAATCTAAACTGAGCCCCATGCGCGAATGGCGGTCGTGCGCAGATTTCAGAACGAGTTCATTGGCACAAACCGAGCATCCCCCGACGCCACGCAGGTGGCGCCTTCCCCCGGAGATCGCGAATGCACATGAAATCCCAGACCCGCCTGATGGCCCTGGCGACGGCGCTGGCCGCGCTGCTCGGAGCCGGAACGGCCTCGGCCCAGGACTACCCCTTTGGCTGGGATCCACGCAGCGGCGACGTCTGGGTCGACACCTGGCTCGGCGACATGAACCGATATGGTTCGCGCTATCGCGACCCATTCGTCGACGAGATGGTGCGTTACTACGGCGCGCCACGCGACCTGGTCACCGACCTGCTGGTGACCCGCCATTGGGCCCCTGGCGACGTCTATTACGCCTGTGCGCTGGCATCGGTCATCGGTCGCCCGTGCCGCTACGTGGTGGATACCTGGGAGCGCGACCATGCCCAGGGATGGGGCAACGTCGCGAGGACCCTCGGCATCAAGCCGGGCTCGGCGGAGTTCCACCGGCTCAAGAAGGGCTTCGTGCCGACCTACGACCGCTGGGCGCGCCCGATCACGATCGATACCGATCTCGAGCGCGACTTCCCGGGCCGCGCCAAGGGTCCGGGCGGCAAGGGCAAGACGGCGCAGGCCGGCGCAAAGGACAAGGCCAAGTCCGCGCAGCCCGGTGCCCAGGAAAAATCGAAGCCCAGCCAAGGGCAGGGAAAGGGCAAGAACAAGGACGGCAACGGCAAGGGCTAAACTTTCGCCGGTGAGTACGCCCGCGAACGCCACCCATGTCCTCCATCGCGGCGGCTGCCATTGTCGCCGCGTGTGTTTCGAGGTTGAGGCTCCGGCCGCAATCGAAGCGCTCGACTGCAACTGCTCGATATGCCGCATGACCGGCTACCTGCACCTGATCGTGCCGGCCGCGCGCTTCCGCCTGTTGTCCGGCGCCGAAGACCTGGTCGAATACACGTTCAACACCGGCGCGGCGAAACACCGCTTCTGCCGGCATTGCGGGATCAAGAGTTTCTACGTTCCGCGTTCGCATCCAGACGGCATTGACGTCAACGTCCGCTGCCTCGACCCGGACACCGTCGCGCACCTGACCATAACGCCGTTCGACGACACCCAGCGCGAGGCCCAGACAGCGGCGATCGCGCATCTCTCCAGGGAGTAAAGGCCATCTTCGTGGCGCCAGGCGCCACGAAGATGTGGCTCACCGCGCGGTCAGCCGCACGTCGTCGACGAACGCGCCGCCGACGTCGGTGTCGATTTCCTTGAACCACAGGCGGTCGTTACCGGTGCCCGTGACCACGAAGTTGGCCTGCTGCCAGTTGGTCTGGGTCAGTCCCGTTCCGTTGCGGGCGAAGGCGCCGAGCAGGGTGCCGTTCCACCAGACCTCGAACCGGTTGGAATTGGCGCCGTATCCCGGACGCGGCGATTGCAGGAACGACAGGTCGTAGGTGGCACCGGCCACCGTGGCGACGTCCTGGTAGATGGAGTTGGGCACGGTGATCAGCACATCGACCTCCATGTGCGTCTGCCCCGAGCCCGAGACATAGCCGTTGCGACCCTTCCACAGCTTGACCTGGCCGGCGGTGTTGTTCCAGCCGAGCACGCTGGGGAGCACTACGGCCGTCCCCGGCGCCAGACTGTTCACCTCGAAATCGCCGTTGACGATCATGTTGGCGGAGCCGCTGGCGATGTCGTCGTTGGTGATTGTGCAGGTGGCGCTGCCGCCGGCCGCCAGCGTGCCGCTGCAGCCTGAGTAGCTGGCCGCATAACCGCTCGCGGCGGGCTCGGTGACGTTGTAGGCGCCGGGGGCCACGATCAGCACATTGCTGCCATCGGCTTCGAAGGCCGTCGCCGCGCCACCGTTAACCGAGAAGCCGAAGTCGGAGGCCGCTTTGGTGCCGCCGCTGTCATTGACCACGATCTTGCGCACGGTCAGCGTCGCGGAGGTGGCGATGTCGTCGTTGGTGATGGTGCAGGTGGCAGTGCCGCCGGCCGCCAGCGTGCCGCTGCAGCCCGAGTAGCTGGCCGCATAACCGCTCGCGACGGGCTCGGTGACGTTGTAGGCGCCGGCGGCGATGGTCAGCACGTTGCTGCCGTCAGCTTCGAAGGCCGTCTCTGCGCCACCATTGACGGAGAAGCTGAAGTCGGAGGCCGCTTTGGTGCCGCCGCTGTCGTTGACCACGATTTTGCGTACGGTCAGCGTCGCCGAGGTCGCGATGTCGTTGTTGGTGATCGTGCAGGTCGCGTTCCCGCCTGCGGCCAGCACCACATTGCTGCAGCCGGAGTAGGTGGTGGCGTAGCCCGATGCGGCTGGTTCGGTGATCGAGTACGTGCCAGCGGGCAGGGTCAGCACGTTGCTGCCGTCTGCCTCGAAAGCGACCGGGGTGGCGCTGTTGTTGACCGAGAAGCTGAAATTGGCCGCCGTTCCCGTGCCGCCATTGTCATTGACGACCACCTTGTTGACCGTCAGCGTCGCGGTGGCCGGTGGCGTCTGCCCGGCGACGTTGATGCGCATCATCGTCGCTTCCGACGGCACGCCATCGTCGTTGATGATGAAAACCATGTAGAAGCCAGGCGGTGTTTCATAGGCGTTGGCCGGCAGCGTGACTTCGAGTTCGCCGCCGTCCACCGTGAAGGGCAATTGCAGGAAGCGCTGGTCCATGTTGAACGAATGTGTCACCGACCCGGTCTTGAGCAACGTGACGCGGTTGATGTCGGAAGGATCCGACGTGCCGATGCGGAACTTGGTCGCCGGCGACACCGACATCGGCGCGGTGCTGATGATCGGCCGGCTCGCCGGTGTTCCGTCGGAATTGAACAGGTAGGGCGGGTAGTAGATCTCGGCATTCAAGTTGAGCTGCGGTCCCGGGTTTTCGCCGCCGAGCGCGCCGCCGCCGAGGGTCAGTACGGTGGCATCGGGCATCAGCAACGCCGCGGAGTGGTACAGGCGCATCTGCTGCGCGGTCGCACCAAGCGACCAGGAGTTTGTGGCCGGATCGAAGATCTCGCTGGTGTAGGCCACGCCGTTGACCGGATTGTTGTTGGCCGTGCTGCCGCCCTCGACCCACACTAGTCCGTCGGCCAGCACGGTGGCGTTGGGCCAGTGGCGACGGTAGGTCATCGACTGCACCGGGGAGACGGTGGGCGTGGCGGGGTTGATGTCGATGATGTGGGCGAGCTTGCTCGCCGTGTTCTTGTCGGGCCCGCCACCCATCTGCAGGATCTTTCCGGGCCGGAACATGACCGCGCTCGAGCTTGCGCCGGCATTGGCAGGGAACTTGCCGGCGCGTGCGATCACGCCGGTCCCGCTGGGATTGATCTTGAACATCTGGGTGTAGTCATTGCCGAAGACCCAGCCATCCGGGGCAACGAAATTGCGCGGATAGTAGGCGGCGAGATAGGAGGTGTCGGCGCTCGTCAACAACCGGTACGACCCGTCGTTGGCGCGCACCTCGGCAAGATCCTGGCCGCCGGCGCCCCCCTGGACCAGGACCTCGCCGTTGGGCAGCATCGTAGCGGACGCATACCAGCGCTTCCGGTTCATCTTCTGGGTGCGAACGAGGCTGTCGTCGGAGGCGCGGAAAATCGCCGAGTCGTCGTTGGGCTTGTTGGCGGAGAAGCCCTGAGGCAGCAGGATGTCGCCGCCGTACATCTCGATATCGCCGCTGGGCAGCAGAATTTGGGCGTTGCAGAAGATATCGACCGCGGTGTTGTTGGGCAGCACGTTGTGCGCGTCCAGCCCCAGGCCCAGCTGCGGATCCCAGACGTCGTACACGAAGTAGGCGGTCTGCAGGCCGCTAGTCTTGGTGCCATAGCTCAACACGCGGCCGTCGGCGGTAAGCACCGCGTGGATGCCGACCAGCGGCCACGGAATCACCGGCGAGAACGTGCCACGCACCGGATCGCCGCTGGCGGGCAAGGCCGTCAATGCGCCGATCGGCCGCGTCAACGCGAATCGCGCAAGCGCGTCCTTGTTGCCGCCCACGGTCTTGCCGCGCGCGGGCGTGGTCATGGCGTCGTAGAAACTCCGATCGCCATGATTGAGCCGGATCGCATCCCGCAGGCCGTCCACCGAGTTTCCATTTGCGCCTGCCGCCTTGGCATCAGCGTCGCCCGGCGATGCGGGACTGCCGGCGGTTGGATCGAGCATTGCCGCTGCCCAGGCCATCGTTCCGACGATGAGTGTCGCCAAGGTGCCCAGTGCGAGGCCAGTGCGCGCGGATGTGAGGGAGTGACGCTTCATTTTTTCCCCTGTTCTTCACTGGCCGTTATCGGCTGGGCTCTTGGAAGATAACGTTGACACGGCCTGCACAAGGCCAAATAGCGGGTTTCATGTCCGATACGGGAACCTGCGCATTGGCATAGATGTTGGTCCTCCCGGTGAGACAAGCGGTTTGCGGTTTCGTACGATCATTGATCGCCTCACTTCGGCTTAACATTGGCGCATGAACTCGACGCTTGCTGATATTCGAATCGCCGACTACTGCGCGCGCTGGCGCGACGACTTCGCCCGCTTGAACCTGGAATGGCTGGAACGGTGGTTCACCGTCGAACCGATCGACCGGGTAGTGCTCGGCGATCCCGAGACCCACATCCTCGCGGGCGGCGGGCATGTGTTGTTCGCCATCGACGGTGAAGGCCATGCGGTCGGCACGGTGGCGCTCAAGCACGAAGGCGAAGGGGTGTTCGAACTGACCAAGATGGCGGTGGCGCCGCAACTGCGCGGCGCCGGCGTCGGCCGCCTGCTGATGCAGGGCGCATTGGAGGCGTTCCAGGCGCGCGGTGGCCGCGAGCTGTTCCTGGAGTCCAGCAGCAAGCTCGGCCCAGCCTTGGCGCTGTACGAGAGCGTCGGCTTCCGCCATCGCCCAGCGCCGCGTCCCGGATCGCATTACGCCCGGGCGGACGTCTACATGGTGTGGGAGCCGAAAGCTTAGCCCCGGCTCGGCTGCGGCCCCGTACAATTCGTGGCGATGACCGTCACGCCCGCAATCCCCCCGGCGCAATTGCGCCTGTCCGTCGCCCCGATGATGGACTGGACCGACACGCACTGCCGTGTGTTCCACCGCCATCTTGCGCCGCATGCCCGGCTGTACACCGAGATGGTGCACGCCAATGCGGTCATCCACGGCGATCGCACACGGCTGCTGGCGCTGGATCCGGTCGAACATCCGGTCGCGCTGCAACTGGGCGGCAGTGAGCCCGAACTGCTCGCGCAGGCCGCGCAGATCGGCGCCGCGCACGGCTTCGACGAGATCAACCTCAACTGCGGCTGTCCGTCAGACCGGGTGCAGGCCGGGCGTTTCGGCGCCTGCCTGATGCGCGAGCCGCAACTGGTGGCCGATAGCGTCGCGGCAATGGTGGCGGCGCTCGAGGATCGCGGTGTCGAAGTGCCGGTGACGATCAAGTGCCGGCTCGGCGTCGACGACGATCACGACTGGGATCATTTTCTCGCTTTCATCGATACGGTCGCGGCTGCGGGTTGCGGCATGTTCGTGATCCATGCGCGCAACGCCTGGCTGCAAGGGCTCAGCCCGAAGGAAAACCGCGAGGTGCCGCCGCTGCGCTACGACTGGGCCTGGCGGCTCAAGCGCGAGCGTGGGCAGTTGCAGATCATCGTCAACGGCGGCATCGCCACGCACGAGGAGGCGACGCAGCACCTCGAGCATGCCGACGGCGCGATGCTGGGACGCGCCGCCTATCACGATCCCTACCTGCTGCATCGCCTCGACGTGGCCTGGTTCGGCGGCGCGCTGAAGACGCGTGGCGAACTGTTGCGTGGCCTGCGGCCCTATATCGAATCGCAACTGGCGCGTGGCGTGTATCTCAAGCACATCACCCGACACCTGCTCGGCCTGTTCGCCGGCGAACGCGGCGGCCGTGCGTTCCGCCAGGTGCTCAGCGAAGGCGCGCACAAAAGCGGGGCGGACTGGTCGCTGATCGAGCAGGCGCTTGCCCTGACCGAATCGTTCCAGGACATGCGCGACGAACCGGCCGCGGAGCCGGCCCTTCGACAGGACTCAGGACAGGCCCGTCGACAGGGCTCAGGACAGGCATGATCACCCGCAATATCGACGAGTTCCTCGCGGCAGCCCGCCAGTTGGCGCCCGATTTCGGACCGGCGACGGCGCGCGCCGCCTTTCTGGTCGCTCCCGACGGCTTCCGGCTTGCCGAGCAGTCCGCTGTCGACAATCGCTACATGGCGCAGGCGACGGGATTCGACGCGAGCCGTGCTTCCGACCAGCATCGCGCGCTGCATCGTGCCTTGGCGCAAGTGCTGCCGACGGTGTGCTTCGCGGGCGACCCGCAGACGCCGGACGCGCTGTTTCCCAACAACGTCTTCGCCACCGCCGCCGGACGCTACGTGGTCGGACGCATGCGCCATCCGGTCCGACAGCGCGAGGCCGAACGTGCCGACATCCGTGGCTTCTTCGGTGGCGTGCTGGATTACGCCGAGATCGACCTGTCGACGCAACCGCATCCGTGCGAACTCACCGGCGCACTGGTGATCGACCGGGCGCGTGGCCTGGGGTTTTGCGGGTTATCCGAGCGCTGCGACGAAGAGGGCGCGCGACTGATGCATCAGGCATGGGGGCTTCGCGCGACCCTGATGTTCGACCTGGCGGCCGGCGAGTACCACACCAACGTCGTGCTTGCCGTTCTGGCCGGACGCGCCGCGCTGATCTGCCCCGGCGGTTTCGCCGGTCCGGCGATCGTGGAGGCGATCGCCGACTTTTACGCGCCCCATGCGGTGCTGCTGTCGCCGGCCGAGCACGCCGCCTTTGCGGGCAACGCCATCGCCCTGTCCGGGGATGTCGTGTGGATGAGCGAGAGGGCCGCCGACTCGCTCACATCGGCCAGCCGCCAGGCCCTGGCAGCCGCCGGGTTTGATGTTCACGCGATCGAACTCGATGCGATCGAGGCTGGTGGCGGTTCGCTGCGCTGCTGCATCGGAGAGGTCTTCTGAGCGCTCGGCGAGTCTCGGGACTGAACCGCGGCCATGTTCGTGAAGGAAAAGTTCAGACCGGATTCACCGCTTCGTTCTGAAAATGCCCCTCACTGAATAGCGGTGCGATATTGTCAGCACTGGCTTCGCACCTGGAACCCCGGCCGTCGGCCCATGATGAACCCCTCCCTGCTCCTTTTGTCCCTGCTCGTTCTAGCCGGTTCCGGCCCGGTCGATGCGTGGGCGCAGCAGGGGCACGGACAGGGGCAGGGGTCCGGACGGGGTCCCGAGGCCGCTCGCGGCCATGACCGCGGCGGCGAAGATCATCGTGCGCTGTCCGATGCCGTGCGCCGGGTCGAACGCCAGACCAAGGGACAGGTGCTCAGCGCCGAGCGGGTGCCTTACGACGGCCGCGACGTCAGCCGGGTCAAAGTGGTCGATTCCAGCGGAAGGGTCCGCATCTATATGGACGACCCGCAGTCCAAGGGCGACGGACCGCGTACACGCCGTGACGACAACGACAACGACTAACCTGCACGCCACGGTCCACGACCGAAACGCCTAAGGACGGAGTCCACATGCGCATTCTGCTGGTTGAAGACGAAGCCCCGCTCCGTGAAACCCTTGCTGCGCGCCTGAAGCGTGAGGGCTTTGCGGTCGACGCGGCCCAGGACGGTGAGGAAGGCCTCTACATGGGGCGCGAGGTTCCTTTCGACCTCGGCATCATCGACCTCGGCTTGCCCAAGATGTCGGGCATGGAGCTGATCAAGGCCCTGCGTGACGAGGGCAAGAAGTTCCCCGTCCTGATCCTGACCGCCCGTTCGAGCTGGCAGGACAAGGTCGAAGGCCTCAAGCAGGGCGCCGACGATTACCTGGTCAAGCCCTTCCACGTCGAGGAACTGCTTGCTCGCCTCAACGCGCTGGTGCGCCGCGCCGCCGGCTGGAGCAAGCCGACGCTCGAGTGTGGTCCGGTCATGCTCGACCTCGCCGCGCAGACGGTCAGCGTCAGCGGCAGCAACGTCGATCTGACCAGCTACGAGTACAAGGTGCTCGAGTACCTGATGATGCATGCCGGCGAGCTGGTCTCGAAGGCCGACCTGACCGAGCACATCTACCAACAGGACTTCGACCGCGATTCCAACGTGCTCGAGGTCTTCATCGGCCGCCTGCGCAAGAAGCTGGACCCGGACGGAGCGATGAAGCCGATCGAGACCGTGCGCGGCCGCGGCTACCGCTTCGCGATCCCGCGCACCGGAGATTGATGTCCAGACCCACTGCCGGATCTACGCCGGAAGTGGCCTGAGGGATCCCAGCCGGTGCCAACCCCGTTAATCTGGCGGCGTATGCCGTCGTTCGCCGCGCCCGTCCCGGCAGGTTCCGCTCCATGAGCTGGCACCAGCCCCGTTCGCTCCAGGCCCGCCAGCTGCTGGCGGCAAGCCTGGGCCTGCTCGCGTTCCTGGCGCTGGCCGGCTACGCGCTGGACCGGGCCTTCCTCGAAACCGCCGAGAGCAGCCTGCGCCAGCGGCTCAAGAGCTATGCATTGGCATACGCGGCCAAGGGCGAGTTCGCCCGCAACGGCGAGTTCATCCCCCCCTACGAATCGGTCGACCCGCGCTTCGAGATGCCCGGCAGCGGCCTGTATGCAGAGGTCGCGTTTCCGCGCGGGCACTGGGATTCGCCGTCGGCGGTAGGACCGGAACTGCCCGATGGCAACATGTTGCCGGCCGGGGCCGAGAGTTTCGAAGGTCCGCTGCCGATCATCGAGCTCGACGGATCGGCCGGCGAGGCCTATCGCTACGGCTACGGCGTCATCTGGGGCGCCGACGGCGATGCCCGCGCCGAATTCCCGTACACCATCTACATCCTTGAGAACACCACGCAACTCGGGCGCCAGGTCGCGGTGTTCCGCGAAGCTTTGTGGCGATACCTCGGCGGCGCCGGCGCGATCCTGGTGTTGATGCAGGCGCTGATCATGCGCTGGAGCCTGCGTCCGCTGCGGCGCGTGATCGACGAACTCAAGCGCGTCCAGCGCGGGCTGGCCTCGCGCATGAGCGGACGTCACCCGCGCGAGCTCGAGCCACTGACCGAAAGCATCAACGCCTTCATCGAAAGCGAGCGCGAGAATCTCGACCGCCAGCGCAACACCCTGGCCGACCTGGCGCACAGCCTGAAGACGCCGCTGGCCGTGCTGCGCGCGCGGCTGGACGACCACGCCCCGGATGGCGAGCTGCGCGAGGAAGTCGACACACAGATCCGTCGCATGAACGACATGGTGTCCTACCAGCTGGCGCGGGCCGCGTCCGGTGGACATGCGCTGTTCGCCGCGCCGATCGCGATCGAGCCGCATGCCGAGCAGATCGTGCGCGGGCTGGAGAAGGTCTACGCCTACAAGGGCATCCTGTGCGAGTTCGAGATCGCCGACGGCGTGCAGTTCTACGGCGAACCGGGCGACCTGCAGGAGCTGCTGGGCAACCTGCTGGAGAATGCGTTCAAGTGGGCGCGCTCGCGCGTGCTGCTGACGGTGAAGCTCGGCGAGATGGCTCCGGGCCGCCGGCCCGGGCTGTTGATCGCAGTCGACGACGATGGCCCCGGCATTCCACCCGAGAAGGTGGCGGTGGTGCTGCAGCGTGGCGTGCGCGGCGACGAGCGCGTGCACGGCCACGGCATCGGCCTGTCGATCGTGCAGGACCTGGTGCGCGGCTATCGCGGCACGCTCGACGTGCAGAAGTCGGAGGAGCTGGGGGGCGCGCGTTTCGAAGTGCAGTTGCCGCCGGGACTGTAAGCCGCGCGACGTCGCGGCGAAAAGCGTGGTTAGGCGAACGGCGATGCGCCGTAGAAACGTTCCAGATGCGCCGCCACCTTCGGCATGGTCTGGCGCAGCAGCGCCGGATCGCTGAAGTGGTACTCGGTGACGACCGCAAAGAATTCCTCGGGCGCTTCGGCGGCATAGCCGTCGATCAACGTGTCGCGACCGGCATCGACCTGTTCGGCCAGTGCGTCGTACGCGGCCTGGAAGTCCCGCGCCCACTCGCGCTGCCAGGGGCGCGGCAAGGGCGGCGTGCCGTCGAGCGCACCATCGAGCACATCGAGCTTGTGCGCCATCTCATGGCTGGCAACGCAGAACCCCGCGCCCGGATCCTCGCAATCGGCCATCACATCGGCCCATGACAGGATCATCGGGCCCAGCTCCCACGCTTCTCCGATCAGCTCGTCTTCCCACTCGTGCAGCACGCCTGCCGCATCGACGTGCGTGCGGTTCACGCGAAAGGCATCGGGATAGACGATCAGTTGCGACCAGCCACGCAGGCCTTCCGTGCCGAATTCCAGTAGCGGCAGGCAGCACAGCGCTGCGAGCGTGCAGCGCTGCGCTTCGTCGAGCGTCAGTCCGCCGACTGGGCTGATGGTCTTCTCGTGCAGGAAACGCGTGGCCAGATCGCGCAGCCGTGCATTGCGCGCTTCATCCAGCGCCATCACCCACGGCACGGTCGATCGCACTGCGTCCCAACACTGTGCAGGGATCGGATCGGGTTGGCGTCGCAGACGCCTGAGCAGGCCGAACAAGCGCGAAGCGGCTCCGCGTCAGCGGAACATGCCAGGCAGGAAGCTGTGCCAACGGGGCGACTGCTGGCGGCTGTTGCCGACATCGCTCGGCATGCCCGGCTTGGCCTTGCTTTCACGGACCGGCGCCGGCGAACGCGGTGCTGCACGGGCCTGGTCCTTGCCGCTCGCCACGACCATGTTGTCGGGGCAGCTTCCGCTGTTGGCGTCGCTCAACTTGATCTCGCGTGCAGCAACCGTCGCGCTGGCGAAGGCGATCAGCAGGCAAAGGCAGGTCCTGAGCATGGCGGCATCCTCGGGCCGGTCGGCCTCGGGCAGGTATTGACTATAACGCGAAACGGTGGGCCCTGCCCGGCAGGCGGGGGCTTCGGCGCCACCGCTCACCGCGCCCCGGGCACGTTCGGCCGCAACACGGAGATCCGACGGGGAGCTTGGGTCGCGCATAATTCGATAGATGCGTGCCGAGTCCAAACCGTTGCAATGCGCCTTCGTTTGTCCGGGCAGTCCGGACAGGCGGCCTGTCATCGTTCCATTTGCGCCGCTGAACGGGATGCAGGGGCATGGATGAGCGCGCCCTGCTGGAACGGGAGTTGCTGAAGCGGCTGATGGCCGGCCCGGCCACCGGCGACTCGCTGGCCCAGGCATCCGGACAAACCCGGGCCGCGATCTGGAAGCGGATCGAGCACCTGCGGGAGGCGGGCGTGGCGATCGAGGCCAAGCCGGGTCGGGGCTACGCCCTGGCGCAGCCCCTGGACCTGATAGATGCCGATGCCGTGCGCGTCGCCCTGTCGGTTGCCGCCCGGGCGCGCCTGTCGGCGCTGGAAGTGGCCTGGTCCATCGACTCGACCAATAGCGAACTGCTGAGGCGGGAGGCGCCGGCGCAAGGTGCCGTCGTGCTGCTGGCCGAACGCCAGACCGGGGGCCGCGGTCGCCGGGGCCGGGTATGGGCGTCGCCGCTGGCCGCGCACCTGTACCTGTCGCTGTCGCGTCAGTTCGGCGGAGGGCTGGCGCGCCTGGGCGGCCTCAGTCTGGTGGCAGGCATCGCCACGGTCGAGGCGTTGCGCGAGTTGGGATACGCGGGGGTCGGCCTGAAGTGGCCCAACGATGTGGTCGTGTCCGGTGCGGAGGGAGTGCGCAAGCTCGGCGGGCTGCTGGTCGAAGGCGGCGGCGAGCACGCCGGACCCGTGCGGGCGGTGATCGGCCTCGGACTCAATGTCCGCATGCCGACGGCCGCGGGCGCGGCTATCGACCAGCCCTGGTGCGACCTTGCGTCCCTGGCCTCGATCGCCCCCTCGCGGAACGCCATCGTGGCGGCCGTGCTGGAGCGCCTGCTGGACGCGCTGGACGAGTTCGACCGCGACGGCCTGGCGCCGTTCCTGCCTCGCTATGCCGTGCTCGATGCCTTGGCCGGGAAGCACGTTCGCATCGAGGGGCCCGTGGCGAACTGCCAGGGAAGCGCCTTGGGACTGGCTGTCGATGGCGCGCTGCGTGTACGTCTGGACGACGGCAGCGAGCGGAACTTCCATTCGGGCGAGGTCAGCGTGCGTGCGAGTACGAACGGTACATCCGGGACAACATCGGCAAGGGAGCGCGGATGAGCGCCTGGCTGTTCGATCTGGGCAACACGCGATTGAAGTGTGCGCCGCTGGGTTCCGATGGTCGCACCGGTGAAACCATTGCCCTGCCGCATCGCGAGGAGGACGTTGCCGCGGCGCTGGCTGAAGCGTTGCCGGATCGCGTCGATGTGGCCTACCTGGCCAGCGTGGCGAGTCCGGGCCTACGGGTGGCCGTCCTCGATGCGCTGACCGCGCGTTGCGGCCGCATTTCCATTGCGCGGACGCAGTCCCGCTTCGGGCCGGTGCGCATCGCCTACGCTCAGCCGCACAAGCTCGGCGTGGACCGGTTCCTGGCGCTGCTGGCCGTGCATGCGCAGGGCGGTGGCGACGCGCTGGTCTGCGGCGTGGGCACGGCGTTGACCATCGACCTGATCGACGGCGATGGCCGCCATCTCGGCGGTCGCATTGCTCCGTCGCCGACGCTGATGCGCGAAGTGCTGCATGCACGCGCGCCGCAACTGCCCGAAGCCGGCGGAACGTACGTCGACTTCGCCGCCGACACCGAGGACGCATTGGCGTCGGGTTGCGACGGCGCCGCGCTGGCGCTGATCGAGCGCAGCCTCGATGCCGCGCGCGACGCGCTGGGTCGTACGCCTCGGTTGCTCCTTCACGGTGGCGGCTCGGAATCCCTGGCAGTGCGGCTGTCGAACGCGACACAGGTCGCAACGCTAGTGCTCGACGGGCTGGCCATCTGGGCCGGTGCGGAATCGGCGACATAGAATCCGCGTATGTTCGTCCGTGCCCTCGTCATCCTGTTGCTGGTGCTCAACCTGGGCGTCGCCGCCTGGTGGGCGCTGCATTCGCCGGCGCCGGCACCGGCGGCAGAGGAACCGCCCCTGGGAGTCGCGCGACTGCAACTGCTGCGCGAAGCCGGCCGGCCGCCGGTGGCCGTTGTGCCCGAACCAAGTTCAGCGGCGGTCGAGCCCGCTCCAGCGCCGCAGCCCCCGGTTCCGGTGTCGGCAACGCCGCTGCAGTGCTACAGCTTCGGGCCGTTTTTCGACACCGCGGCCACAAACGCGGCCCGCGCCCACCTGAAATCGCTGGTCGCCCGCAGCGCGGTGCGTGAGCAGCGCCCGGCGGCTCCTGGAAAAGGCTGGCGCGTGTACCTGCCGCCCCAGGCTTCACCGGCCGATGCCCAGGCCATGGCACAACGGATCACTGCCGCGGGCTTCACAGATCTGTTCGTGGTGCGCGAAGGCGCAGAAGCCAACTCGATCGCGTTGGGTCGCTACAAGTCCGGGGACACCGCGCAGCGGCGTGCCGAGGCACTGACCGCCGCTGGTTTCCCCGCGCGTGCCGAGCCGTTGGGCGAGGCGAAGACTGTGTCGTGGATCGATGTCGCCGCGGGCAGCGACTTCGACGCAGCAGGCGCGCAGAAGGCCACCGGCGCCGCGCAGCGAAACGACATCCAGTGCGCGACGATGCGTTAGACATCCCCGCCCGGACCCGCGCGCAAGCTAGAATGTCCCTTCTCGCCGGCATAGCTCAGTTGGTAGAGCAACCGCCTTGTAAGCGGTAGGTCGTCAGTTCGATTCTGACTGCCGGCACCATAGACCGGTTTCAAGCGGTCCCAGAACATCCCAAGCGATACACGAAACCCCGCAAAGCGCGGGGTTTTTTGTTGCCTGACGTTCCGGGGCGTCCCATTGCATCCGAGGGCATGTGGGGGCAGGATTGGGGGCATGTGCCCCCACTTGGGGCTCCTTCTGAGCCGATGCCCCCATGGCCGCCAACACCGGAACCTTGACTGCTGTAACCATCCGCAATGCGAAGCCGAGCGACAAAACACAGCGTCTATTCGATGGTGGTGGGCTCTATTTGGAGGTCGCGCCGAATGGATCACGCTATTGGCGGATGAAGTACCGCCACGCCGGCAAGGAAAAGCGGATCGCGTTTGGCGTCTATCCTGAGGTGTCGCTATCCGAAGCCCGCGTCAAGCGTGATGCCGCCCGCGCTGCCATCCGCGAGGGGCGCGACCCGTCCGCCGAGCGTAGGGCAAACAAGCTGCGCGCCGTGCTGTCCGCCGAAACGACGTTTGAGGCCATCGGCCGGGAATGGCTGGCGGCCCAGAAAAGGAAGCTGGCCGCTTCCACCTTCGCCAAATCGGAATGGATGCTGGGCGATAACGTGTTCCCTTGGCTGGGCTCCCGCCCGATTGCCGAGATAGACGCCCCCGAGTTGCTTGCCATCCTGCGCCGGATTGAAGCGCGGGGCGCGCACGAAACCGCGCATCGAACCAAGGAAAAGTGTGGGCAGGTGTTCCGCTATGCCATCGCCACCGGGCGCGCTTCGCGCGATCCGTCTGCCGACCTGCGCGGGGCCCTGGCTCCCATCGTCCGCACTTCGCGAGCTGCCGTTACCGATCCCGGCCTGATGGGCGATCTGCTGCGCGCCATCGACGGCTACACGGGCCAGTTCGCTACCCGTTGCGCCCTGAGACTGGCTCCGTTGCTGTTTGTCCGTCCAGGCGAGCTACGCCATGCCGAGTGGCGCGAGATGGACCTAGATGCGGCCGTGTGGCGCATCCCAGCCCACAAAATGAAGATGCGCGAGACGCATACCGTCCCGCTGTCACCGCAAGCCTTGGCAATCCTGCGCGAGTTGGAGCCCTTAACCGGGCGCGGGCGCTACCTGTTCCCAAGCCTGCGGACGCCGGCCGAGCCGATGAGCGAAAACACGGTGAATGCCGCACTGCGTCGCCTTGGCTACGATAAGGACACCATGACCGGGCATGGCTTCCGTGCGATGGCCTCGACTCGCCTAAACGAAATGGGGTGGACTCCCGACGTGATCGAGCGCCAGTTGGCACACGCCGAGCGGAACAAAGTGCGGGCTGCCTACAACCGCGCGCAGTACCTGGCGGAACGGAAGAAGATGATGGCCGCCTGGGCAGATTATCTAGACCAGCTACGGGCCGACACCGGCAAGTTCAAGCGTAAGACATGACGAGATGCCGACACTTCCTGACTTCACGGGCGATCAGCGATCCGAGTTGCTCCGGCTTGGGCTGTGCAAAGAGCAAGTCGAGGAGTTGCGGCGGGCGCTCGTAGCGGTGCGCAGCTACGTGAGCCCACCTGCTGCAAATAACGATACTGCGGACTTGCTTAGGGAGATCGAGCAACTGGCCTCTGACCTTGCTCGCAAACTGCGTGCACTATCCAACGTTGCCGATAGCGCGCACCACAAGGCAGGCTCCATGATCGAGGAGGGATATTGGACGTGGAGGCCGGAGGATGATGGGGCGACGGTGCCAAATCTTTTGTGCCCGCGCTTGGACGCGCTGACGATAGCCGCAAGTGAGGCCGGGTCCTCGCTTCCAAAGGGCAAAGCTGTTCGGCCCACAGCGGGCAATCCAGCCCCAATACGCAGCATCGAAAGGGCACTGGTGCGCGGCTGGTCCAAAGCGCATGACCCCGTGGTTAGCAACCGGACAGACCCGGAAGGCGGGGATGAGGTCACCCTTTCGGCAATGGTCGAGGAGGCCAAACGGGATTCGCTTGGGAAGCCCTATCCGCGCAAGCTACTACCTAGCGTTTCAGTGACAAGTGCGTTCCACCAAATCGTGGGTATCTGCTATGCAGCGGGTGGCTACACGGCCTTTCCAAAACGCGCGCTCCAGGAATATGTGGCTAACCGGAATCGCACCCGCAAGGAAATTATCGCCCTGTGGCCTGACTGCGGAGCATCCGAGGAATAGGAATCTCCCCCGGAACGGCCCCAACTTTTTGAGGTTCCGGGGTAGAGGGGCACCGAGCCGTGTGAAAAATATGGAATCGCTGCATCCCGCAGCGGCCGCTGCGATCCCGTGGCGGCCAGCAAGAGGGCACCGCACCGATGACCAACGAGACCAATACCACGCCTCACGCGGGCACATTGATACTTGAGCGCCTTCCCGACGTCAAAGCGCGCACTGGCTTATCCCGGTCCGAGATTTATCGGCGCGTCGCCGCTGGCGAGTTCCCGCAGCCAGTGAAGCTAGGAGAGCGTGCCAGCGCTTGGAGCTCGGCTGAGGTCGACAGCTGGATTGTCGGCCGCATCGCAGCGCGCGACGCAAAGGCGCGGACATGAGCCGATCCAATAAGGGCGCGCCACCTCCGACAAGTAATGACCGGGGTTGCTTGATAGTGGCCGAAATCGAAGTTGCCTGCTGGGTAGTGGATGAGCGAGGTATTTGCCTGATGCCCGCCCCCAGACGAGCCCGGATGAGGGTGAGATGGGAAGGCGTCCGAATGACGCTGCACGTGACCTGCACACCGGGGTTGCAATGAGGCCGCGAAGCCGGCTACGGCACAAGGGCCGCAACGAGTCCGGCACTTTCACCGCGCTTCCGCACGCAGTGCAGGATTGCGCGAACTGGCGGCTATGCAGCGCCACGGCAATAAAGATGCTCTGCGACCTGGCACGTCAGTACAACGGCCGCAACAATGGCGACCTCTGTGCGGCTCTGTCCGTTCTGCGACCGTACGGATGGACGCATCCCGAAACCGTGATGCTGGCGCTGCGCGAGCTTCGACACTACGGTTTTCTGGTGTTGACTCGGCAGGGTGGGTTGAACGGCGCGAGCCTGTACGCGCTGACGTGGCGGCCTATAGACGATTGTGGGGGGAAGCTGACCTGCGCCCTCCCCACGCGAGTTGCTCCTAGCGACTGGAAAGAGCCACGCGAACGGTTCAAACGCCCGCGCAAAAAAACAAGGGCCAGTACGCCAACCGTAGCAGACTGCTACGCCAACCGTAGCAGCGAGCCAGAAAAAATGGCCGGACTGCTACGCCATCCGTAGCGATATGGCCACTTTTCGATTCTTTACCTAGTACGCCATCCGAAGCCCTTTATAGATTCTTACCAAGCGGGAGCCTTGATCGTGATGGCTACCTATCCCGAAACCGCGAGCACCTTGCAAGCTGCAACGGAGCAAACGCAATGCAAATGCATACCGTAGGTTCAGACGTACTACGGCGACGAGGATGTGCGACCCGGACATTCCAGAGCAATACGCACGCGCGGGACTGCGTTGCGAAGCTGATGCAAACACAATGCAACTGCATACTTAAGTTGACTCGTTCTACGCCGACGGCGTTGTTGGACTGACCGTTTCGCGAAGACTGGCCTCCTGGTTAGCGGCTGCTCCAGACTGGCGAGCGAACGCCGGGTCATAGCCGATGGCCCGGAAGACCTCCTCGAGATGAGCCAGCGCGAGCGCGAGGCCTTCCTCGTTGCCCAACGACCCCGACTGCCTCGATCTAACCGATCGTTGGCGGTTGCGATTCCACGTTGGAGGTTGGCGAATCAGCGCTAGAGCCTGTCCAGTGGACTGACGTTCGGCGAAACGCCTGATGGACATGGGTGTGGACCATTGTGGTCTTCAGATTCCCGTGCTCCCGCAGCAGCTGGATCGTCCGGATGTCCGTACCCTCGGTGTTGCCGCCTCCGCGCTCAGCGCAGCCACTTCGCGCAGAGGACCTGGAATCCGGAGTAGACGACTGCCCCCTGCTTTACCGGCGTCTTCATCGAATAGTCGCCCTCAGTGCTGAACAAGACGGCGCCGTGGGCGTCCTGGAGCTGCATCGGTCCCAGCTCGAACGTGCGCGCTGCGCAGTCGTAGCGCCGCATGGATAAGGCAGTGGTCACACCTTCAGAGTCGCCAATCCTGCGGGGCTGCATGAAGGTGATGCGCTCCAGGGTCGTCACGATGTTGCCGATTACTTGCAGGCTGTCCACATCGACCTCAATTCGTTGGTCGGCCGGGTCGTTGTAGAGCAGGGACCATTCGCCCGTTGTTGTTCGCATCTTCAGTCCGTTGGAGGCCTGCTCCACCTTCGGGGCTCGGTCCACCGTTGCGAGGCGGTCGATCCACTCGACGGGAATCGCGAAGTTCACCTGTTGGGCGTCTACCGCCATCAGTGTGGTGATACCGATCAGCTCACCGGCGGAATTGAACAGCCCGCCGCCGCTGGAACCCTTGGAGATGGGTGCGCTGATCTGCAGCACGTGGTCTGCGTCGGTACCGCGGCGCGCCGACAGGAGGCCGTCGGAGAGGGTTAGGTCGTAGCCCTGCGGCGCGCCGATGGCGTACACGCGCTCGCCGATCTCGCTGGCATCGGACCGCCCCACGTTGGCTGGCGGCGCCCGTAGGCGCGGCGCTCGGAGCGTGCACAGGTCGAGGTCGAGATCGCCCTTCTCGTTGGTCGCCGGATAACGCTTGCCCTGGAATTCGATCTCCACGCCGGCAGCGCCGGCGGTGGTGATCACGTGGCAGTTGCTCACGACCAGGTCGCGGCCAATGGCCACGCCGCTGCCCTGCTTGAGGTCCTGACCTTTGGCGTCGGTGGCGAACACGACGACAACGCTTGGGGCAGCCGCCTTGAAGACCTGAGCCGGGGTGAGTTCCGCTGCGCCGGCCGCGAGCGATGCGGAGGCGATGAGTGCGGCGGTGGCGATCAATGCGTGCTTCATAGGTCCCCCAGGATGCCGTTCACATCCAGCCTATAGGTGGCCGCACCAGCGAGTCTGGTCGTCTACTGCATCGCGCAGATCTGGTCATAGACGACCTCGCCAATGGTGTCCGGGATGACGGTTTCCGGCCCAAGGTAGGGGAAGGATTTCGTTTCCAGCACTTCACCCTTCGCGCCGTAGAGAATTACGTAGGTCAGGCGAGTCTCTCGCCCCGAGCAGTTGTAGTCCGACTGCCCCCGAACGGACATCACTCCTTTTGACTTTCCGAGCTCTTGGGGCTTCGTGTAGAAAATCCGGGTCCAGGCATTCGCGGTCTGGCCAGTGCGCTTGAGCGTTTCGGTGTCTACCGACCAGCTCTCCTCGTCGTTGGAGAAGAGGACCTGCCAGCGCGACTTTGGGGGCACCGGCACCGGCATGGGGATACGACGCACGTCGGTCGCGTCGGCCGGTGGCAGTTTGTTGGTGTAGTAGCGCACGCCTCCTGTCACGTATGAGTAGAGGGTCCGCCCCCCTTGCGCGGCGGCATCCGCCGCGGTCTGGGCGGCATCTGCCGCAGCGGCTGCCGTGTCTGCAGCTGCCTGGGCGGCCTCCTCTGCCGCGGCATCCCCTTCGATGGTCTCGCCGTGCTGGCGAACGTTCTGTTTGAGGGCATCGGTCGCCGCGCGGTCCTGGGCGGACTGGGCGCTGGCGGATGCCGCGCAGACGATCAGCGCCAGCGCAACCAGCGTGCTAGTTAGTCGATTCATGGTTTCCCCCTATTAGCCGCTGAACTGGACGTTGTAACCGTACCTCTCGATCGCCACCGGGTAGGGCTCCTGGTCGGAGTGGCAGGCCATGAAATACATGGCAGCATCGCCTTCCTGGTAGCCGGAGATGCCACTGGGACTCAGCGGAAGATTCACTTCCTCCTGGCCCTCCCACTTCACTGATGGGCGCGAGTGCGAGCAGCGGACGACTACGATCTGGGCCTGGTTGCCCCAGAGGATGTTGACGCCGTCCGAGGTGGACGGGTATTCAGCGACATCGCCGGGATGCTCGGAGGAGCCGTTAAGCACGTTGAATGAGATAAGCGTTTCCCCCGGCTCGCTCGACAGACTCTTGGCCGACACCCACTTTGTCCAGTCGCATGAGCCCATATTGCAACGCCCTTGGCTAACGACGTAGTTGGTGGTCAGCAGCGGAGTGAAATTGGCGGCCGTCACGCTCACCGGTGCAGTAGGTTCCGACAACGGCGCAACGCCGTCGGCGGCCTCGATGGCTGCCGCAGTGGCGTCGTCCACCTCCGGTTCCTTCGTCTGGTCGAAGATGCTATCGGGCAGGATGACCTCGGTCAGCTTCCAGCTGATGAGCCCCTGACGGCGCAGGACGAACTTGCCCTGCTCGTTGGCAGAGCCCGTGGTCACGATGAACTTGTCCCAGCCCGCGTAGGAGGTTGAGGCGTCGGTGAGGCGGCTACCTAGCACCCCTTTTCTCTCGCCGCTCTCAATCAGCTTGGTCAGGCCCGCAGGGGTGACTGCCGCATCGATGAACTTTTCGACCATGGCCCCGACGAGCGCCGCGCCGACGGCCGCCAGACCACTGGCTTCTCCATCGGCAGAAGCAATTTCCTTCACCGCCATCGCGTTGAACTGATCCTTCGCGCTCTGGCGCACGGACGGGAAGTCAATGAATTCGGCCAACGCCTGTCCGTCGCGCGATTCGATTGCCGATTTCATCTGGTAGACAGCGATGTATGGCGTTGCGGCCAGGTACACCAGCACCAGGCCAATGGCCGCGCCGATGAGCGTTCCTTTCTTCATAGAGTCCTCGTGGTGGCTAGGCAGAAACGGAATGGCATGCAGTCGGCGCCGAAAGTCTCGGCACGGCGCAGGCAGTTGTGATGTCCCCGGTGGACGAGGAGACCAGATCAGCCGACCGGCTGCAACGTGGGGGGGTTGCATCGTTGCAGCTCCTAGGGCGTGCAACGCCGCAACGGCTGTCCCTTTGGGGGTGGGGAGGCTAAAGGTAACTGTAAAAGGTGCGAAGCCCGGCCGCTTGGCGAAGGCGACTCGGCCGACCGCGCCCGTGACCGGACGGGCGCCAATCGCTTGCCTAGATCGCAACAATTTCGCTTATGACCGAGACTAATCGCAGGTGGCCTGATGCAAATGCAATGCAAATGCATACTGGGTTGAATTCCGTTCTACGCCGAAGGCGGCGTGCGGCCAGGACTTTCCAGAGCAAGTCGCGCGCGCGGGAACGCGCTGTCCATCCAAGCCGGTCGATCCGCGAAGGCGACTCGGCCGACCGCTCTCAACCCAATTCCGGGCACTCGCGGGTTCCACTGCCGCACGAGAGCTAGAGCCTGTCCAACGGACTGACCGTTCGGCAAATCGCCTGGTGGACATGCGTGTAGATCATCGTGGTCTTCAGGTTCCGGTGCCCCAGCAGCAACTGGATCGTCCGGATGTCCGTGCCCTCGGCCAATAGATGGGTGGCGAACGAGTGGCGCAGGGTATGCACCGAGGCGGGCTTGTGGCCGGCGTCAGCCAGCGCGAGCTTGAAGGCCGCCTGCACGCTGGATTCCGACGCATGCCAGCGCAGGATCCGGTCTATCTGGGGGCAGGCCCGCGTGACCCGGGACGGAAACACGAACTGCCAGGCCAAGCTGCGGGTGGCATTGGGATACTTGCGGTGCAGGGCGTCCGGGAGGGCGCATAGCCCCGGCCGTGGGCGAGGTCGGCTGCAACTGCTGCACCAGCCGCCGGATCCCGGCCGCCGTGTTCGCGTACCGCTGCACCTTGGCCTCGCCGAACACCCCCACATCGAGGCTTGCCTTGCCCACGTCGATCCCGACTGCCGCCATCTCGTCCTCCGCGCTAGAGTAGATACGTCGAGAGCCTCACGTCCGGCCCACGCTTATCGGTGCGAGGGTTTCCTCGCGCAACTGTCCGGGCGTCGGGACGTGAGATCCGGTGTGTGGCCCCTGCTGAATTACGGTGCTGCTACACCGAGGCGTTATCGGGCGCGCACACCGGGCTCTCGGCGCTTAGGCTAGGGGAAACACAAGACATAAGGCGTTAGGGCCCATCCAATGGCAGCACAAG
This sequence comes from Lysobacter sp., assembly GCA_036525015.1. Lineage (GTDB taxonomy): Bacteria > Pseudomonadota > Gammaproteobacteria > Xanthomonadales > Xanthomonadaceae > Lysobacter_J. Next base: position 2,678 of record DATDBD010000012.1, on the reverse strand, counting down.
GTTTCGGTAAAGCCCGCGTGTTTCTTGGTGCGCTCGGCATCTCTTGCCTGCTCCTATTGTTCGCATTTTTCTTCGACCCACCTGCCTACCCAGCAGAGCGCTCTCCTGGGGTGATCGTTGCCACCTACCCACCTGGCAAATGGCGCCTTGGCACAGGAACGGTGCAAGTAAGGCTCCAAGGCGGAGCGCTGGTTACAGCTAGCATCCCCGTGCAAAGAGAATTTCCCTACCCTGACGGAACGGGCGTAGCCGTTACCGCGTTTGATAGCCTTCTTTTCCGTAAGAGGTCGTACGAAGCACACGTCGGGCCTGACGGGTCTGGGCCCTAACAATTCATTCAAGCCGAAGCCGCTTCGCGGCTCGGCTTAATTCAGGCGTTAGACCTTAGCGGGCCACTTCATGGCAACTGCAGTTAAGCCAATCAGAATTCTGCTGTGGTCTGTGGCAATCGCAGGCTTGGTGGTGCTTGGCACTTCCTTTCTCGCGCCAGAGGCACGGCCACCCCAAGTTGCGGTCGCACCGGCTTGCCTTCTGCCGCCACCCAACATCAAGAAGCTCGGGCCGGCTTTGGCGTCGCAAGAAATTGCTCGCACTACGGGAGAGCCTGAGTGGGAGGCGCTCAAAGCCGAGATGCGCCCTGGAGATACTGTCCGCGAGTTCGAGACCGCAGTTACAGGTGGGCATCTCATGTTGCGAGGCAATTGCTACCTCGGGCAGACCATAGCTTGGATACGCTAAGGTCTAACAATTCATTCAAGCCGAAGCCGCTTCGCGGCTCGGCTTAATTCAGGCGTTAGCTGCCATGAAAGTGGGTTTAGCCGTTGTCTTTCTAGGGGCCATCCTGTTCGCCTATGCCTTCTCCATCCCGCCATACACGGATGAGGTTGCGTTCATGGCGCAGTACATGAAACTTTCGGCCGGGCAGAGCTCTGAGTACTGGGCGCTTAGAGACTCCATGTTGACGGCAAGGTTCAAGCTCCAGGATTACGGCGTTACGTTGATTGCCCTTGGCGTTGCGATCGCCTACTTCAAACGTCGCGGGCTCCGCGCCCCGTCAAGTCGAGCTGCATTTGTCACGCTGGCGTTGTTCGCGCCTTTCCTCGCGGTGACTGGCTATGTCGGCGACCTTTTTCTCGGTTTTGCCCGCGGGGAGTTTCCTCATTGGGCGGACTCACTCGGCATTCCGCTCATGGGTGCGCCTGTCATGCTCGTGTTGCTTGTTGTCTGGGCCGGGTTACACCTCTTATTTCTCGTTGGCGGGTTTCGTCGGCGTTCCCCGTTGCGGGAGGCTCTTACCGTCGGCAGGAACTATTGGCTGCTTGCCGTTGCAGCAATTACGGCGGCATTGATGGTCTGGACAGGTGTCCTTGGCCAGTACTACTACGCGATTCCTGCCGCCCTATGGCTCTACCTCTACCTTGCGTTAGGCGCAGGTAGCGCAAGGCTGGCAGCTAACAATTCATTGAAGCCGACGCCGCTTCGCAGCGCGGCTTAATTCAGGCGTTAGGCCGACACCCATCCTCCATCAGCCTTCACCGTGAAGCCATTCGCAGGACATGGCAGATCAGCCTTGCCGCCCACATCGTTACGACGGAGATCGCGATCAAAAAACCTAGGGCCGCCGTGCGGCACCTAGGCTACGTCGGTGGTTCAGCAGGTCAAGGTGTTGTTAGTGTGCCTGCCGTGCAAAGCGCGGAGGTGGCTGCATAGACGTTCGCCGGCTCAGCCCCATTGTTTTTGTATTCGATGGTCCAGCCGCTATTAGTGCCGTCATAGGCAAGCGAAGAATAAACAAGTGTCGCATTTGGAGGGATACTCGTTGCCGATCCGCTTAATACCGTCTCGCCGGGCAAGCAAACACTGGTTACGCCCCCAGTCTCGCCCGGCGCCAGCACGAAATTACGGCCGTACTCGCGCAGGACCACCTGCAGTCCTGATGTGGATGTGGGTTTACCAGCGGCCAAGGCCGTCGACGCTATCACGATGCCTGCGAGAAGCCCCCCTGCGATCACGATCGTCCTCTTCATGCAGCCTCCAATCAGAGCGCCCGGAATTAGGCGCGTCGTGAGAGTACCGGGCGATATGGGCAGGGCAGGCGGTACCGCCTCCTGACCACACAGTTTTGCTACGCTGGTCACAAGTAAACGCCGTGGGGACGGTCGTAATCAGACAAGGAATGGTTGTGGCACTGGTGCTACCGCGTTCCTAGAGGTTTTCGCGCGCAACGCGCTTCGCGGCTCGGCTTAATTCAGGCGTTAGGCGTTGCTGCTGAAAGACCTTTTCTGTTCTTCCTTCGGCGGCACTATCAGGTCGTGAGCGGTCGGCTCCGGCTAACAGTCCTCGCGCCGTCGTCGGTCTGTCCCGCTTCGCCGCCGGATCGGTGGGCTCCCGCACTCTCATTGGCGTTGGGCTCGGTCGGTTCCCGCATCAAGCGCTGCGGGCAATGCCTCAACAGCCGGGCTCTGGCAGGCTGTCGGCCTCCGATGGCATGCTTGGCTCTGGCGGCGGGGGTTGCTGCTTTCCTGGGGCATCACCGCCTAACAATTCATTCAAGCCGAAGCCGCTTCGCGGCTCGGCTTAATTCAGGCGTTAGGCCGCATGGAATTCATCCTCAACCTGGTGTTGATGTTGGCGTTCATAGCCATCTGGCCTGCCGCAATAGCGTCTATTTCCGCAAG
>DATDBD010000011.1:0-10956 GCA_036525015.1 Lysobacter sp. | reverse complement strand
CGCAGCGAAGCGGTGGTGCAGGAAGCGGGCGTGGAGGCTTCCAAGTCGCTGTTCCTGTGGGTGGCTCCGGGCAACGCGAACTACCCCAACGGCGTGGAGGACAACACGCACTTCTCGCCGATGGGGGCGGCTTGCATCGCGTCGGAGTTCGCGATGGCGCTGCGGAATTCGGGGCTGCCGTTGGCACGGCGGTTGAGGGTGGATATGGCGCCCGTGCCCTGTCGCTAGCTCTCGCGCAACCCAGGCAAGAGCGCCCTCATCCGCCCTCCGGGCACCTTCTCCCGCAAGCGGGAGAAGGGAACGCTCAACGCCTTCTATCCCGCTTGCTTGCGATCTAGTGCTTGCTTGCGAGCCATCCTGCCTGCGGGCCATCGAACCCCGCTCCCGCTTGCGGGAGAGGGGTTGGGATGAGGGCAGCAAGTTGCGGGGTGAGGGCGCTCGCCTCAGCCCGTCACTTCAGCGGCGCACGCCGCGGCAGCGGCTTGCGCGGCTCCAACGTGTCCATGTCCCAGTCGGCCGGCACGAACGCCTGGCGCGTGGCTTCCTGCTTCGGATAACCGCCCACCTGCTCCTGGCTGTCGATGATGCGACCTCGCCCTTCGATGGTGTCGGCCAGGATGCGGCGGTCGACGTCGTCGCGGTCCCAGGGGCGCGCGCCGGCATGGGCGACGACGGCGTCCTGCACCTTTTCCGAGGGCAGCAGCGTCACGCCGAACGGCAGAGCAGGTGCCTTGCGCATCGCATCGACATGGATCGGCGTGGTCGTATAGCGGCCTTCCTGCGGCAGCGGCCGGCCGATGCGATCCAGCGCGACATTGTCGTCCAGGTATACATCGAGGTCGCCAGAGCCACCGACCGTGAAGAACGCGAGTTCCTCGGTCGAGATGCCGGCGCGCATGACATTCCCGCGAACCGCCATCGCGCCACGCGAATACGGATGGCCCAGCCATTCCTCAGCGATCAGGTTGTAGTGCACGGCGCGCTGGCCCGGGTCGTAGATCAGGTTGTTGATCACCTGCCCGCGCGCGCCGCCCTTGAACAAAGGGTTGCGCTCGTAGTTGTGCGCGTAGAGGTTGCCGACGATCAGCACGTCGTTGACGTGGTCGTGGATCAGCGAGCCCTTGGAATGCTCGCCCTTGGGGTGCGTGGCATTGGCCAGGCCCTCGGCGATGATGTTGTTGCTGTAGGTGATGCGGCGCGAGGCCGCCTCCATCCACTGTTTCTCGCTTTCGCCAAGAAAGCGCGTGCTCGAAGCCGACAGGTTCTCGTCGGTCGCCCAGGTCAGCGAGCAGTGGTCGACGATCACGTCATGCGCGCCGCGCACCGTGGTGATCGCGTCGATGTCGCCGGACCACTTGGGCTTGTTGCCGTCGCCCGGGCGCATGCGGATGTGGCGCACGACCACGTCGTGAGTCGCGATGGTCAGCCCGCCCTTGATGAAGGTGATGCCTGGCTGCGGCGCGGTCTGGCCGGCGATGGTCAGGAACGGCTCGGTGATGCGCAGCTCCTTCATGTCCAGGTCGATGATGCCGCCCACCTCGAACACGACGATGCGCGGCCCTGGAGTGGCGATGGCCTCGGCAAAGGAGCCCGGCCCGCTCGCCGCCAGCGTGGTGACGCGCAAGACCTTGCCGCCGCGGCCGCCCGGCGTTTGCGCGGCCCAACCCTGGGCGCCCGGGAAGGCCAGCACTGTCCCCTGGGACACGGCGGCCGCTGGCACCGTTTCAAACGCCAGGGCCGCCCCCCCGGCCAGGAAAGCCAGCACGCCGGCCCCAATCCATGAAAAACCGCGCGCACGCTTCAACTTCGCCATGCCTACCCCTCCCCCGGACCACCTCCGAGTCTAGACCCGATTGTCAATGACACCGGTTTCCTATACAACTCCTTCGACGAGATACCGCCAGGGGATGACACACGGCATGAACGAGATCGCGCTCGAAGCGGGCAGCCACGACAGCGCCGCCATTGCCCGGCGGCTGGTCGCAGCCAGGCGCCAGGCCCAGGCGCTTGCGGAGTATCCCGGCGCACTGCCGCGGACGCTCGACGAGGGCTATGCCTGCCAGGACGCCGCCATCGCGCTGTGGGGACAGCCGATCGTGGGCTGGAAGGTCGGGCGCCTGTCGGCGGACTGGGAGGCGAAGCTGGGAGAAGAGCGGCTGGTCGGCCCGGTCTTCGCCGGCGCCGTGCAGGCGCCCCGCGCCGGTGAGGTTGCGCGGTTCGCGGTGATTCCCGGCGGGTTCGCCGCGGTCGAGGCCGAGTTCGTGTTCCGCATGGCCGCCGACGCGCCGGCGGACAAGTCCGATTACAGCCACGAGGAAGCCGCCGCGCTCGTCGATGCCCTGCTGGTCGGCGTCGAGCTGGCCGGCAGCCCGCTGCCGCTGATCAATGTGCTGGGTCCGGCGATCGTGGTCTCGGACTTCGGCAACAACGCCGGGCTGATCCTCGGGCCTGAGGTTGCCGGCTGGCGCTCGCGGGACGAGACCGCGATGCGCTGCGAGACCTTCATCGAAGGCAATTCGGTCGGCCAGGGCAGCGCGGCGTCCATCAGCGGCGGACTGCTCGGGGCGCTGGCCTTCGCGCTGTCGCGCTGCGCCCGTCGCGGCTACCCGCTGAAGGCGGGCATGCTGGTCACCACGGGCGCCGCCACCGGCATCCACGACATCGTCGCCGGGCAGGGTTCGCGCATCAGCTTCGGCGAACTGGGCGAGCTGCATTGCGATGCCGTGCCGGCCGTCCCGTCGTCCGCATCCGAGGATCCACACGCATGACCACGCGCCGCACCTTCCTGACCGGACTGGCCGCCGCTTGCGCCGCGAGCGCGCTGCCGGCGGGCGTCCTGCGCGCTACGGGCACGACCGGCGCACGCGTGCTCACCGTGACCGACGTGCACGTCAGCGACTACCCGACCGTGCAGGCGGTGCGCTGGATCGGCGAGCAGATGGAGCGCGAGACCGGCGGCCGCGTGCGCATGCGGCTGTATCACTCCGGCCAGCTCGGCCGCGAATCCGAGGCCATCGACATGGCCCGGTTCGGTGCGATCGACATGACCCGCGTCTATTCCGGCGCGCTCAACAACGCTTTCCCGCTGACGCAGGTGCTGTCGCTGCCGTACGTGTTCGATTCGGTCGCGCATCTGCGCCGCGCGCTCGATGGCGAGGTCGGCGCGGCAGTGCTGCGCGGCTTCGGCAAGCGCGACCTGGTCGGCCTGGCGATCTACGACAGCGGCGCGCGCTGTTTCTACAACGTGCGCCACCCGATCGTCACGCCCGCCGACCTGCACGGCCTTAAGTTCCGCGTGCCGGCCTCGGACATCTTCATGCAGATGATCCGCCTGTTCGGCGGCAATCCGACGCCACTGGCGTACGGGGAGGTCTTCTCCGCCCTGCAGACCCATCTGATCGACGGCGCCGAGAACAACCTGCGCAGCTTCCACTCCAGCCGCCAGTTCGAGGCCGCGCACTACTGGTCGCAGACCGAGCATTCGTACGCGCCCGACGTGCTGCTGATCTCGCGGCGCAGCTTCGATTCGCTGCAGCCCGGCGACCGCGCCCTGCTGCTCGACATCGCCAGGCGCTCGGTCGCGGTGATGCGCCAGTTGTGGGACGAATCGGAGGCGGCGTCGAAAGCCGCGCTGGTCCAGGCCGGCGTGCGCATGAACGACTGCGACCTCGCCGCGTTTCGCGCGGCCGTGGCACCGCTGCTCGCGCAATACCGCCGCGATCCGGCGATCGAAGCGCTTTATCGCAACGTCCGCTCCCTGGCCTGAGGCATCACGATGGCTGACGCACATACCGCAATGACGCCCGATCTGGACCAAGCGGCCGCTAACGCCGACGCATACGACCGGCCGCGTGGCTGGCTGGACCGGCTGGCGAGTTTCTCCACGGCGATCGCCGGCTTCGCATTGCTCGGCATGGTGGCCGTGCAGGCGCTGCAGGTGTTCGCGCGCTACGTCCTCAACGACTCGCCCGGTTGGACGGAACCGGTGGCGTTGCTGCTGCTGAACACCGCGATGAGTTTCGGCGCGGCGGCCGGCGTGCAGCGCGGCTCGCACTTCGGCTTCTTCATCCTGGCGCATTCGGCCGGCCCTCGACTGCGCCGCGTGCTGACCTCGATCTCCAGCCTGGTGATTGCCTCGATCGGCGCGGTGCTGGCGCTGTGGGGCGGCGAGCTGCTGCTCGACGGGATCGACATTCCCATGGCCGGCGCCCCGCTGCCGCAAAGCGCGGTTTACGCGCCGATGTCGATTGCCGGCGCCCTGATCTGCCTGTTCGCCCTGCAGCGCCTGGTCGCTGCGTTTACCGCGCCGATCGCGCTGCCCCGGAGTGAATGATGGAAGTCGCGGTCCTCTTCGGCGTATTCGCCCTGCTGCTCATCATCGGCGTGCCGGTGGCGTTCTCGCTCGCCTCCGCTGCGCTTGCCACGCTGATCTACGTCGGCCTGCCGCCCATCGTGATGGTGCAGCAGACCGCCGCCGGCGCCGGTAGCGCATCGCTGATCGCGATCCCGCTCTTCATCTTCGCCGGCGAGATCATGCTGCGCGGCGGCATCTCCGAACGGCTCATCGGCCTGGCCTCGGCGCTGGTCGGCCATCTGCGTGGCGGCCTGGGCCAGGTCAGCGTGCTGTCGTCGCTGTTCTTCGGCGGTGTGTCCGGCTCGGCCATCGCCGACGTCTCGGCCATCGGCAGCGCGATGATTCCGCAGATGGTGCGGCGCGGCTTCGACCGCGACTTCGCGGTCAACGTCACCATGACCGCGGCGATGGTCGCGCTGCTGGTGCCGCCCTCGCACAACCTGATCCTGTACTCGGCCTCAGCCGGCGGCAGCATCTCGATCGCCGACCTGTTCGCGGCCGGCATCCTGCCGGCGCTGCTGATGACCGCCACGCTGATGCTCACCTGCTGGGTGATCGCGCGGCGCCGCGGCTACGCCATCGAGGCGTTCCCGGGCTTCGGCGTGGTGCTGCGCCGCCTGGTCGCGGCGCTGCCGGGCCTGTTGCTGGTTGCGCTGATCTTCGTCGGCATTCGCGCCGGCATCTTCACCGCGGTGGAGAGCGCGGCGATCGCGGTGGTGTACGCGCTGCTGGTCACCACGCTCGTATACCGCAACCTGGGCTGGCGCGACTTCCTCGACACCGTCACCGGCGCCGCGCGCACGACCGGCATGATCCTGTTCGTGATCGCCTCGGCGGCATCGTTCGGCTGGCTGCTGGCCTACCTGCAGGTGCCCACGGCTGCGGTTGACGCACTGACCTCGCTGACCACCGACAAGACCCTGCTGCTGTTGCTGATGATCCTGATCCTGCTGGTGCTGGGCACCTTCATGGACCTGGCGCCGATGATCATCATCTGCACGCCGATCTTCCTGCCGCTGGCCAAGGCGATTGGCGTGGATCCGGTCCACTTCGGCGTGATCCTGATCCTCAAGGGCGGCATCAGCCTGATCTCGCCGCCGTTGGGCTCGGTGCTGTTCGTCGGCACCGCGATCGGCAAGATCAGCATCGGCGAAACGCTGCGGACGATCTGGCCGTTCTGGCTGGCCGCGTTCGCGGTTTTGCTCGTGGTGACCTTCGTGCCGCAGCTGTCGCTGTGGCTGCCCGCGATGTTGAAGTCGTGACGCTGCCGGCGCGGACGGGCTAGGCGGTCCATGAGAACCAGCGCCAGGCCGACTTCGGCGATGGCCGCTTCCTCGGCGATCGCCCGGACCCGTCGGTGCTGCGCGGCGGCGGCGACTACTACCTGACGCTGTCTTCTTTCGACGCCTGTTCGGGCCTGCCGATCTGGCATTCGCGCGACCTGGTCAACTGGCAACCGATAGGACATGCGATCACGCGCGATGTCGGCGCGATTTGGGCGCCGGATCTGTTCAAACACAACAGCCGCTACTACCTCTGCTTTTCGCCTGCCCTCGGGCCCCGGCGGCAAGCTGTGGCTGCGAATACGCAACGACCGCCACATCGTCTCCTTCCACCACGGCCTCGACGGCGAGACGCCTCGTAGGCCGGGTCGCGGGGTCACCGGCTAATTCCTGTCGCTGCGGCCGGGACTCCACGCGTCCGGCAGCGGAACAGTGCGTTTTTTCGATTACCGGTACCGGGCGTTGCCGTAAAGCCCCGGCTAGAATGTCACAACCACTTCGTGATCCCGCCATGACCAAAACCGCACCGCGTCGATCCCGCGCCCGCCCGGTCCAGGATCCGTCGCAGGACACAGCGCTGCCGGCCGGCAAGGCCACGATCAACGACATCGCCCGACTCACCGGCGTGTCGAAGAAGACCGTGTCGCGCGTGATCAACGACTCGCCGCTGGTGCATCCGGAAACGCGCGAGAAGATCCTGGCGTTGATGAAGCAGCTGGGCTACACGCCCGACCCGCAGGCGCGCGGGCTGGCGTTCCGGCGCTCGTTTCTGATCGGGATGATCTACGACAACCCGACCGCGCAGTACATCGTCAACATGCAGTACGGCGCGCTCGACGCGCTGCGCGACTCCGGTTACGAGCTGGTCGTGCATCCCTGCGACAGCACGCAGGAGGATTACATCGACAGCGTGCGCCGCTTCGCGTTGCAGCAGAAGCTGCACGGCGTGATCCTGATCCCGCGCGTGTCCGAGGACGAGCAACTGGCCGCGGCGCTGCGCGAGATCGGTGTGCGCTACGTGCGCATCGCCTCGATTCCGCTCGACGCGGGCCCGCAGATGGTCGTCACCCAGGACCGACAGGCCGGCACCGAGGCCGCCAACTACCTCGAATCGCTCGGCCATCGCACCTTGGGCCTGATCACCGGTCCGCGCCGCTATCGCTCCACCATCGAGCGAGGCGGCGGGTTCGTGGAGGGACTGAGCGATCGCGGCGTGGATCTGGCGGCCGAGTACATCTACGAAGGCGGTTACACCTTCGAGTCGGGCGTGGCGGGCGCCGAGTACCTGCTGGCCAAGTCGCCGCGTCCTACCGCGATCTTCGCCTGCAACGACGAGATGGCCGCCGGCGTGTACAAGGCGGCGATGCGGCGCGGCCTGTCGATCCCCGGCGACCTGTCCGTGGTCGGCTACGACGACAGTCCGCTGGCTTCGCAGTTGTGGCCGGCGCTGACCACCATCCACCTGCCGATCCGCGACTTGGGCCGCCAGGCGGCGCAGATGCTGCTCTCCGACGAACCAGCGCCGGACGAGGCCGCCGCAAGCGCGCCGCGCCTGGTCACGCCGCAACTGGTGGTGCGCGATTCGAGCCAGCGGCCGAAGGGCTGACGCGTCCGGTTGCGTACGGCGGACTTAGGCTCGCCGCCGACGACCCGATCCAAAACCGGATTTGCGTTTGCGACGTTGCGCGATGGTTCCACCCGGATTCCAGGCGGGCTTAAGCCCGCCTTACGCCCTACGCCCGCCCTATGTGATCGGCGGCGCGTGCAACCGGCCGAGCTTGTCGGGGTTGCGCATGATGAAGATGTCGCTGACGCGGCCGGCGTCGTCGTAGTCGAACGTCACCGACGCCACCGATTCGCCGCCATCGTCCTCCAACGACAGGCCGCGGCTGCCGTTGATCTCCATGAAGACCCAGCGGTAATCGCTCCAGTAGCGCTGCATCACCGCCAGGAAATCCAGCACGCGTTGCTTGCCGTGCAGGACTTCGCGCACGGCGGTGACCTTGCCGCCGCCATCGGCACGCAGCGCGATGTCCTCAGCCAGCAGGCCGGCCAGGCCGCTGGTGTCGCCGCTGAGCACCGCGGACTGGAACGCAGCCAACAACTGCTCCTGCTGCGGACGCGGCGTGACGTGGCGGACGCCCTCGTGCTCGATGTTCTCGCGGGCACGCGACACCAGCTTGCGGCAGGCGGTTTCCTGCATGTCCAGGATCGTGGCGATTTCCGGATACGGCCGGTCGAAGATCTCGTGCAGCAGGTAGGCCGCACGCTCCTTCGGGGTCAGGCGTTCGAGCATCAGCAGGAACGCCGTTCCCAAAGACGACGCCAGCAACGCATGTTCCTGCATGTCGTCCACCGCGGTGTGGATGGGCTCGGGGAGCCACGAGCCGACGTAGTCGACGCGGCTGCGATGCGCCGAACGCAGCAGGTCGATGCAGCGGCGCGTGCAGGCCGTGGTCAGCCAGGACGCCGCGTTGTCGATCGCGGCGTGGTCGGCCTCGCGCCATTTGAGGAAGGTGTCCTGCACCGCATCCTCGGCATCGGCGCGAGTGCCGAGGATGCGGTAGGCCAGGCCCATCAGCAGCGACCGGTTGGCTTCGAAGGCGGCAATGGCGTCGGCAATGGGCGGCATGTCGGTGTCGTGCGTCCTCAGTGATTGGAAACCTGGATGCGGTTCCACAGGTTGATCATCGCCACTTCCGCGGTCAGCGCGCCAATCTGCCCCTCGCTGAAATGCTGGCGCAGCGACGTACGCAGCACAGCGTAATCGGTGCGCTGGTCGAGCACCGTCAAGGCCTCGGTCCAGGCCAGTGCCGCCTTTTCGCTGGCGCTGAAGTCCTCGACGTGGCGCCAGACGACCAGCCGCTCCAGCCGCTCGTTGCTCTCGCCGTGCTCGCGCGCCTCGCGCACGTGCATGCGGATGCAAAAGGCGCACTCGTTGATCTGCGAGGCCCGCAGGTGCACCAGATGGCGCAGGCCTACTTCGAGCCCATGGCCGTTGATCACGGGGTGGACGGCGGCAAGGGTCTGGAACACGTCGCCAATGATGGTCTCGTAACGGACCGGGCGGCCGGAGGCCGGCCCTTCCATGGCGGCAGGGGCGATGGCGGGGCGCGGGGATGCGGTGGTGCTCATGAGGGCAATTCCTGCAGGACGGGAAATCCGTCGTTCACTGGTATGACGATCCGGCACGCCCGGTTGTGACGCCCGCCCCACCCGCGTGCCGAGGAGCCCGCCCGGCAAGGGTTTTCGGGGCGGGATCGGCTTATTGCGGCTTATTGACACCGGTTACCTATACCTCGCTATCATGGCCCCATACCGCGGCGCTCCCCAGCCGGCCGCGCCATGCATTCCGGAGGCCCCGATGTTCCGCAAGACCTACCACGCCACCCATCCCGACATGATGGTCGGCGCCAGCAACGACCAGCTGCGCGAGCGCTACCTGATCTCGGACCTGTTCACCCCCGGCCAGGTCACGCTGAACTACTCGCACAACGAGCGCTTCGTGATCGGCGGCGCCGCCCCGACCACGGCTCCGGTGTCGCTGCCGGCCCAGACCGAGCCGGCCTCGGCCGCCGGCAAGCCGTTCCTGGAACGTCGCGAGCTGGGCATCGTCAACGTCGGCGCCGGCACTGGCACGGTGACCGTGGACGGCACCGCCTACACGCTGCAGCCCAAGGACGGCCTGTACGTGCCGATGGGCAGCGCGCAGGTCGAGTTCGCTTCCGGCGACGCGGCCAACCCGGCCAAGTTCTATCTCGCCTCGACGCCGGCGCATGCCCGCTTCGAGGTCAAGCACATCTCGATCTCGCAGGCGGTTCCGCTGGAGCGCGGTTCGCTGGACACCTCCAACGAGCGCACGATCTACCAGTACATCGTCCCGGCCACGTGCAAGTCCTGCCAGCTGCTGCTGGGCCTGACGGTCCTCAAGCCGGGCAGCGTGTGGAACACGATGCCGCCGCACCTGCACGACCGCCGCTCGGAGGTCTATTTCTACTTCGACCTCGCCGACCAGCGCGTCATGCACTTCATGGGCGATCCGGCGGACATGCGCCACCTGGTCATCGCCAACGACGAAGCCGTGGTGTCGCCGCCGTGGTCGATCCACATGGGCTCGGGCACCAAGAACTACTGCTTCATCTGGGCCATGGGCGGAGAGAACCTCGACTACACCGACATGAACCAGCTCGATATCTGCCAGTTGAAGTAACACGACGCCGTGATCCTCGCGAAGGCGGGGATGACGGAATCCACGTCCGTCGGACGACCGCTACGCGGACGTCCGGCGAACGTCCTGGATTCCCGCCTGCGCGGGAATGACGAGTAACGCACGCATAGCAAAGGGGAATTGTTGATGGCCAATCCGTTCAGTCTCGAAGGCAAGGTCGCGCTGGTCACCGGCGCCAACACCGGCTTGGGCCAGGGCGTCGCGGTAGCGCTGGCGGAAGCCGGCGCCGATATCGCCGCCGCCGGCATCGCCCCGGCCACCGAGACGCAGGCGCGCGTGCGTGCGCTCGGCCGCCGCTTCGTCGAGATCAAGGCCAACCTGGCGAGCCTGGAACCGATCGACCGTGTCGTGCGCGAGACGCTCGACGGCCTCGGCGGTCTCGACATCCTGGTCAACAACGCCGGCCTGATCCGTCGCGCCGACGCGGTGGATTTCAGCGAGCAGGACTGGGACGACGTCATGAACGTCAACATCAAGGGCGCGTTCTTCATGGCCCAGGCCGCCGGCCGCCACATGATCGCCAAGGGCTCGGGCAAGATCATCAACATCGCCTCGATGCTGTCGTTCCAGGGCGGCATCCGCGTGCCCTCCTACACCGCCAGCAAGAGCGGCATCGCCGGCATCACCCGCTTGCTCGCCAACGAGTGGGCGAGCAAGGGCCTCAACATCAACGCCATCGCGCCGGGCTACATGGCCACCGACAACACCGCGCAGTTGCGTGCCGACGAGCAGCGCAGCAGCGAGATCCTCGGCCGCATCCCGGCCGCGCGCTGGGGCGAGCCGTCGGACCTCGGCGGCGCCGCGGTGTTCCTGTCCTCGCGCGCGTCGGACTACGTCAACGGCGCGATCATCCCGGTCGACGGCGGCTGGTTGGCGCGCTGACACCACTTCTTTTGCGAGGCAAACGACGATGCCCCCCTCCCCACGTCGATATCGCCTCACGGCCGCGGTCCTGCCGATTTCGATCGGGATGATCGCGGCCGCTTTTTCATTCGCCGCAACCGCCTTCGCACAGGAGGCAGGACCCGTCGCATCGAAGCACGGTTCCTATGTGCAGAACGCACGCGACATCGCCGTGCAGCAACCCGGTC
>DATDBD010000010.1:0-4450 GCA_036525015.1 Lysobacter sp. | reverse complement strand
TCGTCCTTGCTGGGAGGATCGTTCAACGGCTCGTTGACGACCTCGACGAAATCCAGGTCGGGATAGCGCGCCGCAACGGCGGCGAACCATTCCTCGATCTCCTCGCGCTGTTCGGCCGGCGGCAGTTTTTCCATCCACTCGGGCTGCTGATTGCCCCAGACCATCACGTGCATGTGGAACGCGAAGCCCTGCTGTTTGGCCAGCCGGTAGGCATCGTCCAGCCCGCTCCATTCCATGCGGTCGCGCGTGGCCTCCACGCTGCCCCATTTGCCTGCGTTTTCCGGCGTCACCTTGTTCCAGTACGCCGTGAAATCCTTGGCTTGCGAAGGGCTGTAGGCGCTGCCGAGAAACTTCGGCTGCCCGGTCGCGATCGGCTCGGCCTGGGCCGCGAGCACCGGCAGCAAAGCCGCCAACGCCGCCAGCACAATGGTGTTGGTCTTCTTCATCCGTCCCCTCCGACGGTCGAGTATCCGGTGAGTGTCCGGTTATGGCGCCGCCGGGTGGTCCAGGCGTGCCGGCTCCAGTTGGGCAGGTTGCAGTCGCGGCGCCAGCCAATGGACCACGGCCAGCGCGATCAGATAGGCCGAGCCGGCCATCAGGAACACCGGCAGGTAGCTTCCGGTGGTTTCCAGCAGGAAGCCGGTGAACGTCGCGATCATCATGCCGCCCACGGCGCCGGCAAAGCCGCCGATGCCGACCACCGACGCCACCGCGCGGCGCGGGAACATGTCCGACGTCAGCGTGAATACGTTCGCCGACCAGCCCTGGTGGCCTGCCGTCGCCAACCCGATCAATCCGACCGCCAGCCACAGATTGTTGGCCTGGGCCGCGAACACGATCGGCACCACCGCCAGCGCGCAGATCGCCATCGCACTCTTGCGCGCACGGTTGACGCTCCAACCCAGTTTGATGAAGCGGCCGGCGAGCCAGCCGCCGGTGATGCTGCCCACGTCGGCGAGCACGAAGATCACGATCAGCGGCACGCCCAGTCCGAGCAGCGTCAAGCCGTACTCGGCGTGCAGGAACTTGGGCAGCCAGAACAGGAAGAACCACCAGATCGGATCGGTAATGAACTTCGCCGCGATGAAGGCCCAGGCCTGGCGATGGCGCAATATCTGCGACCACGGCACGCGAACCGCGGCTTCCGGCGGATCGCTGCGGATGTGAGCCAGTTCGGCGGCCGACACCCTGCTTTCGTGTTCCGGCGCCCGGTACTTCGCAAGCCAGACCACCAACCATGCGGCACTGAGCACGCCCGTGCACAGGAACGCCGCCTGCCAGCCCCAGGTCGTTGCGACGATCGGCACCATCAGCGGTGCGACGATGGCGCCGACATTGGAGCCGGAGTTGAAGACGCCGGTGGCCAGCGCACGCTCCTTGCGCGGGAACCACTCGGCGACGGTCTTGATCGCGGCCGGGAAATTGCCGGCCTCGCCCAGGCCCAGCGCGAAGCGGGCGATCGCGAACCCGACGACCGTAGTCGCCAGCGCGTGGCTCATCGCCGCCACGCTCCAGACGCCGATCGCGATCGCGTAGCCGATACGCGTGCCGAGCTTGTCGATGATCGCGCCGGCGCAAAGCAGGCCGATTGCGTAGGCGCCCTGGAACGCCGAGACGATGTAGCCGTACTGGATCTCGTTCCAGCCGATCTCCTCCTGCAGGAACGGGGCGAGCACGCCGAGCACCTGGCGATCGATGTAGTTGATCGTCGTCGCCGCGAGCAACATCGCGCAGATGCGCCAGCGGTAGGTTCCGGTCTTCGTCGTCGGCATGGCGATATCGGCCGTTTGGGACGCATTGCTCATGCCGCGTTCGCCGCGGCGCCGGCAGCGCACGATGCATGGGCCTGGACCGAAGGAATGCGGTTTGCGCGATGTTGGCTGCAGCGCACAGCATTGCGCAGGTATTGGCCGGACCGCTTCATCGCTGTTTCCCCTCTTGCATCGTGCTGAAAAGTGGTAGCGCTATCATTAGCACGCAGGCAGCGAGGTGCGCTACTGCTCGAAAGTCCGCGAAATATGCTGCGGTGCAGCGTCTGATGCGCCCGCATGTGGCGAATATTCCAATGCTGCTCCGCAGCATGACTAGTTCAAAATGGTAGCGCTACCATCGATCGGGACTCGAGGGGGCTCAGAGCAACCAGGGTGCGCGGGAAAAACAAAACCAATGATCGGCGGCTGCGCTCATGCAGACCGCCGACTCACCAGAAACGGGAGGGGAGTACGGTGCAAATCCATATCGCAAGAACGGCGTTGTCGCGCGCCTTGAGCGTGGCCCTGCTTGGCGTGGCGAGCAGTTCCGCCTTTGCCCAGGCACAGCCGGCGCAGGAGCAGGCGCAAGTGCAGGCGACGCAGACGCAAGCGCCCGCGGACAAGGCGCAAGGCTCGGCCGACGCTCAGGCGCAAACGCAGGACGCGTCCGGCGCCTCCGAGCAGGTCACCGAACTCGATCGCGTGGTCGCGACCGGCTTCCGCAAGAGCCTGGAGTATTCGACCCAGGCCAAGCGCGACGCCGTCAACGTCACCGACTCGGTGTTCGCCGAGGACATGGGCAAGTTCCCCGACCTCAACATCGCCGAATCGCTCAACCGCATCCCGGGCGTGCAGCTGGCCCGCGACGTCAACGGCGAAGGCCTCAACGTCGCCATCCGCGGCCTGGGCACCAGCTTCACCAAGACCACACTCAACGGCGCCTCGATCGCGACGGCCTCGATTGGTCTCAACTCGCAGAACCAGAACCGCGAAGTCGACCTGAACCTGTTCCCGACCGAGTTCTTCACCCAGTTGACGGTCAGCAAGACGCCCAAGGCCAGCCAGCTCGAAGGCGGCGTGTCGGGCGTGGTCGACATGCGCACGGCGCGGCCGTTCGACAACCCGGGCCAGCACCTGACCTACCAACTGCAGTCCGACTACAACGAGATCAGCGAGGAATACAGCCCGCGCGGTTCGCTGATCGGCAGCTGGACCAATGACGACAACACCTTCGGTGCCTTGGTCGGTGTGTCCGTTTCGCGTGGCAAGATCGGCGTGGAGGGCTTCGAAAGCGTCGGCTGGACCAATCCTGGCCTGACTTACACCCAGTGCGGCCTGACCCCGCCGGCCGGTACGCCGGCGACCAGCCAACCGGCGGCGTGCAACACCACCGGTGGCGGCAACTGGCGCATTCCCGACACCGTGCCCAACAACGGGTCCACCACGGCTTCCGGCCTTGTCCCGGGCACGGTCATCAATCGCGACTTCCTGCTGGCTAACAACCCCGGCCTGAGCATCGACCAGATCAGCTCGGCGTTGATTCCACGTCTCGGCCGCCCGGTGCACATGTCCGGCGACCGCGACCGCGACGCCTTCATCGGCTCGCTGGAATGGCGCCCGAGCGAAAACGCGCAGTTCTACCTCGACACGATGTACACCGAGGCGCACCGCACCAACGACCGCATCGACATCAACCTGATCGGTCGCAATGGCAACATCATTCCGCTCGACATGCAGGTGGACGCGAACAACGTCGTCACCAGCGCGACCTTCACCAATGCCCAGTTCTTCCTCGAGGCCCGGCCCTACATCGAGGACGTGAAGTTCTGGAACGTCAATCCGGGCGGCACGTTCTGGTTCGCCGACGACCTCAAGCTGGACGTCCAGGCCAACATCGGCCGTAGCTGGCTGTTCCGCGAATCGCCGACGGTGCTGGTCAACTCACCCTTCACCACGGTCGAGTACCGCAACGACGGCGGCGACATCCCGACCTGGACCACGCCGATCGATCTCAACGATCCCAACATCGGTTGGACCTGGGCCGGTGGCCGCGTCAACATCAACAACGAAAAGCGCGTGACCGAGACCCGCGGCGGCCGTGCCGACCTGCAGTTCGGCGAGGACAGCAGCAACATCCGGGTCGGCATAGCGTTCGACGAAGCCGAACGCCGCATCCAGGGCTTCGACAACAGCGCGGCGTGGGAAGACGTCTCCTGCCGTGGCCTCAACGCCGACGGCAGTGTGCCGACGCCGCGTCCGGGTTGCGTCGGTGGTCCGTTGGCGGCGATCCAGCAGCCGGAGCTGGCCTCGTACCTGCGGCCCGGTCCGTTCGGCTTCATCACCGTCGACTTCGACCGCTTCAAGAACGACACCAACTACTACGCGTTGCGCGACAACGCGCCCGAGTCCGGCTCCGCCAATACCGCCGCGACCACCGGCGGCATCAGCGAGCGCAACCTGGGCGCCTACATCGAAGCCAATGGCGAGGCCGAGGTGTGGAATCGCCCGCTGCGCTTCAACGCCGGCATACGCTACGTGGGCACCGACCAGGAGACCAGTGGTCCGGTCCAGGTCGGCGCGATCCGCGAAACGCGTACGCTCAATTCGAACTACGACGAGCTGCTGCCGTCGATGAACCTGGCGTGGAATGCGACCGACGACATCGTGCTGCGCCTGTCCGGCTCGCGCACGCTGACACG
>DATDBD010000009.1:0-17395 GCA_036525015.1 Lysobacter sp. | reverse complement strand
TTGCCGCTGGCCTTGTTCCAGACGGGCAGCATGGTCGTGTCGCGGGTAGCGGACTTGTTCAGCGACTGGGCATGCGCGCCTGCTGCCACGCCGAGGGCGAGCAACAGAGCGAACGGCAGTCGTAGCAGATGGTTCCGCATGTCCGGTTACGACCGGCGCGAAGCCGGCGAGTTCCCCTATCCTTAGGCCCGAATTATAGGCGATTTATACTTCTTTAACAATCTGAGCGACCGCTACCCCTTACTGGACTTGGTCTGGAGCGTCCAGCTCGACCGAGGCCTTGGCGAACAGTGTGGCGATCTGGCGCTCATCAAACCGATACGTCTGTCCGCAAAACTCGCAACGCACCCTGGCCTCGCCATCGGCCACGGCGGCGGCCGCCTCGACCTCGCCCAGGGACACCAGCATCGCCTCCACCCGCCCCTGAGAGCAGGAGCAGGCAAAGCTCAGGGGCTTGTTTCCCAGTACTGAAACCCCGTCCTCGTGGAAAAGGCGGGTCAGCAGGGCATTCGACCGGACCTCCAGCAGCTCCTGGGGGGAAAGGGTGTCGAACAGCGCGCCGGCGCGTACCCAGCCATCCTCGTCGCCCTCGTCGCCGGGCAGCTTCTGCAGCATCAGGCCGGCCGCCTGCCTTTCGTCGGCGGCCAGCAGCAGGCGCGTGGGCAGCTGTTCGGATTGCCGGAAGTAGTCTTCGAATGCGCCGGCCAGGGAATCCGACTCCAGCGCGACCAGGCCCTGGTACCGCATCGGGTCGCGACCGTTGGCGGTGGGCGGATTCTCGATCGTGATGGCCAACACTGCGGCCGGACCAAGGTCGCGCAGGTCGCGCGTCACCTCGCCTTCTTCCGCCAGTTGGGCGATACCGCGCAGGGTGCCGGCGGCGGTGCATTCGGCGAAGAGGGTGCGCAGTGCTCCATCGCCGCGCAGTTGCACGGACAGGCGCCCGTCGATCTTGGCGTGGCCGGTGAACAACGCAGCGGCGGCCGTGGCCTCGCCGAGCAGTTCAGCCGCGGCCTGGGGGTACTCGGCGCGTTCGCGGATCTGGTGCCAGGTGTCCTGCAGGTGCACGCGCACACCCCGAACACCGGCGGTCTCGATCAGGAATCGGGTGAGCTGGTCGCGATCGTCGGCGTGGGAGGTGGTCGGGTCGGTCATAGTCGTACTCATGCGGCTGGCGCGCGGCATCGCGGATAATGCGCGCGTCGATGTGAAGGGGTTCTACCGGAAATGGGGATGCCATGCACCAAGGGCAAGCAGTGAGCGAGTCCGCGCTCGCGACCAGAAAACGACGTCGTTGGTGGCGCTGGCTGCTGGCCCTGCCGTTGCTGTTCGTTGCGGCCAGCGTGCTGCAGGTAGCCGCGCTGCGCTTCATCGATCCGCCGTTCAGCGCCTTCATGGTGTCGCGACAACTGGAAGCGTGGGGCGAGGGCGATTGGGGCTTTCGCATCGCCTACGACTGGCGCGATCTGGACGAGATCTCATCCAACGTGCCGGTGGCGCTGGTGGCTTCGGAAGACCAGAACTTCGCCGAGCATTTTGGCTTCGACCTGAAGGCGATCGAGAAGGCACGCAAGGCCAACGAACGCGGACGCAAGATCCGCGGCGGCAGCACGATCAGCCAGCAGACGGCGAAGAACCTCTTCCTCTGGAGCGGTCGCAGCTGGATTCGCAAGGGCATCGAGGCCTGGTACACGCTGCTGCTCGAAGTGATGTGGCCCAAGCACCGCATCATCGAGGTGTACTCCAACATCGCCGAGTTTGGCGACGGCGTATACGGGGCGCAGGCCGCGGCACGCACGTACTTCCGCAAGGATGCCAGCCGTCTCGGCGCGGCCGAGGCGGCGCGCATGGCCGCCGTGCTACCGAGCCCGCGCCGCTACAGCATCGTCCGCCCCGGCCCTTACGTGCAGCGGCGCAGCAAGGCGATCCAGAGGCAGATGCGCTACATCGGCGGCAACGGCTATCTGAGCCAGATCGACTGAGGCGCCTGGCGCGCTGGCGACAGGCACCTCCGCCTCATCGCCTCAGCAGCCTGACGCCGGCGAGCAGGCATTGCCGGCTCGCCCCCGCTGTTTTGCCGGGGAATCGATGACCTCCGGTGCGGCGGGGCCGCAGCAACTGTCGGTGGGCGCGTCGGCACCGGGCGCGTAATAGTTCGTTGCTTCTCCGTGGGTTTGGAAAACCTCCCAGCGCACGCCTTGCGGATCCTCGGCCCAGAACTTGTCCGAGCGCGCATAGCAGCACGTGGTGTCGCTCTGAGCGAGCGCGATCGAATCGGCCGCTTCCAGGCGCGCGCCGATGGCCGAGAGCGCCTGGGCGTCGCCGGCCTGCAAACCCAGATGGGCGATCCCCGAATCGCCGGCCTTGCCGGTGGAGATGGCGAAGTTCACGCGCGGATCCTCCAGCATCCACTTCGCGTAGTCCGGCTTGAGAACCGCAGGCGGAACTCCGAACAACTGCGTGTAGAAGCCGATGTTGCCGTCGAGGTCGGCCACATGCATGTGCACGTGGAAGCGGTTGAGTGCATCGAACCTGGTCACGTCGAACTCCGTTGTCGTTGGTGTAATTCGATAATTCCGGAAAAACGGAAATGTGTCAACGGGGCGCGGCAGACCGCTACTATTCAGCGATGACCTGCGATCGCCTCACTGTCGTCATCTCGGCCTACAACGAAGCCGAAAGCCTGCCGCTGCTGCAGCCGCGCATCGCCGCCGTGCTCGATGGACTGGCCGTTGACGGCGTGGATGGCGCAGTGCTGTACGTCGACGACGGCAGCAGCGACGCCACCTGGGAGGTCATGCAAAAGTTGGCCGCGGCCGATGGGCGCATTGGCCTGCTGCGGTTGTCGCGAAACTTCGGCAAGGAACTGGCGTTGACCGCGGGTCTGGACCGGATCGACGAAGGTGCTGCGCTGATCCTCGATGCCGACGGACAGGACCCGCCCGAACTCATACCGCTGTTCGTCGCCAAGTGGCGCGAAGGCTACGACGACGTGCATGGCACGCGCCTGGAGCGGGAAGGCGAGGGGTGGATCAAGCGCAGTACCGCGCATGCGTTCTATCGGGTAATAGGACGACTGTCCCAGACTCCGATCCCAGCCGACACGGGTGATTTCCGGCTGCTGTCGCCACGTTCGCTGGCGGCGCTGCGCCAATTGCGCGAGCGCCACCGTTTCATGAAAGGGTTGTTCGGCTGGGTGGGGTTCAATCGCGTCGCGATCGCCTACCACCGCGAGCCCCGCGCCGCCGGTCGCAGCAAGTTCAATTTCTGGCGGTTGTGGAACCTCGCGCTGGAAGGCATCACCAGCTTCTCCACGGCGCCTTTGCGCCTCGCCACCTATATGGGCCTGGTGACGGCGCTCATTGCGTTCGCCTACGGTTTATGGGTGATCGTCAAGGCGCTGTTCTGGGGCGACGCCGTGGCCGGTTGGCCGACGATGATGGCGGTCATCCTGTTCCTCGGTGGTATCCAACTGATCGCGCTGGGCCTGATCGGCGAATACCTGGGCCGCCTGTACGAGGAGTCCAAGCAGCGCCCGCTGTATCTCGTCGACACCTGGATACCGGCGGCAGGAGTATCCTCGGCCCGGAACCCGCTTGCTGAAGGAGATGGCCATGCGCACCGTGCGTCAACTGCTCGAAGCGAAAGCGCCTGAGATCTACGCGATCGGCCCCGATTCGGCGGTCATCGACGCGATCCGGTTGATGGCCGACAAACGCATCGGCGCATTGCTGGTACTCGATGGCGGTCGCCTGGTCGGCATCGTTTCCGAGCGCGATTACGCACGCAAGGTGGTCCTGCAAGGGCGTTCCTCGGCCGACACGCCGGTGCGCACGATCATGACGACCGATGTCGTCACCGTGAGTCTGAGCGACAGCGCCGAGCATTGCATGCAGATCGTCACCGAACGCCGCTTCCGCCACCTGCCGGTGGTGGACAACGATGAGGTGCTCGGCGTGGTGTCGATCGGTGACCTGGTCAAGGCGGTGATCGAGGACCAGCAGCTCGAACTCGACCAGTTGCAGACCTACATCCGGCACGCATAAGCGGCAGGCGTCACATCGCGTAGTGGCCGCCGCACGAGGCATCCTCGCCGGGGCCCAACTCCAATGTTGCCAGCAACGCGGCCGGCGGCGCGATCGACGCAAGCGTCAATGCGATGCCCCCGCGCAGGCCCAGCCGGCCGACATCAGGATGCAACTGCGGACGCTTGAACGTCCCGTCCAGTTCCAGCGGCGTGCGGAAGGCCAGCAAGCTGCGGTCCTTCGGCCGCGGTTTGATGGTGAGGTCGAGCGACTCGTCGCGCAGGTTGATCGTTCCCGATCCGACCAGGATCGTGTCGGTGGTATCGAATGCGAGGGCGCGCGTGGTCATGACGCCGTCGTCGATCGCGAAATCGCCGAAGGCGCAGCGCAGCGGAATCATGCGATCGCCACTGAGCTTGAACTTGATGATTTCGGCCAGGTCGATTCCCGCCATCTCCATCAGCAGGTTGCTGATCCGGCCACGGCCGATGCCCAGCAGCGCGTGGCCGTCGCTGCTGCCCAGAATCTTGGCGACCGAGTTGCCCTCACCGCTGATCGACACCTTGCCGCCCAGGTGGCCGATCGCATTGTCGGCGAGCTTCACTTGCGGCAGCAGCTTGGACAGGTCGAGTCCGTGCGCGCTGGCGTCGGCTCTCGTCTTGATCGTCGAGGCGCGCGCATCCATATGGACGATCGAGCGCACCGTGCCCCCGGCGACGCCGAAATCGAGCGGATCCAGTCGTACCACGCCATTTTCCAGCAGCAGGTGCGCGTCCATGTCGTCGAGGGGCAGCTTCGGCGCATTGATTCGGCTCGCGCGCAGCCGGACGTCAGCGTCCATGGCGCGTAGCCTTTCCAGTTCGTAGGGTTTGTCCGGCAGCACGCGACCGCTCGCCTGCGAGCGCGCGGCCTGGGCGGCGAGTTCGGGGTTGCTTGTCTCGCCCTCGCCCGTCTGCGGGGCGCCGCCAACGAAGCCGGCCAGATCGTCGATGTCCAGTCGCTTGGAACGCAAGTCGGCGCGGAAGTAGGGGCGCGCCCCAGTCGTGTCGATGCTGGCGTCGCCGGCCATGTCGCTGTCGCCGATGCGACCGGTGAAGCTGCGGTAATGCCACTGCTCGTCGTTGCGGCTGAAGCGGCCGTCGAGCTTGTAGGGCGGGGTAGGCGGGATGGCGATGCCGGTCAGCGGATACAGGTCGGCCAGGTCGCGGCCCGAGAGCGTCATCTGCAGGTCGAACACGTTCAGGCGCAGCGGGTCGCTGAGGATGCCGCGCGCATGCGCGTGCGTCGCACCGGCCGATCCGCGCAGGTCGATCCGGTAAGGCGCATCGCCCTCGCGCAGCGCGAGTGGAGATTGCGCGGTGCCGGTCACGGTAAAGGCGGTGCCCTTCCAGAGGCCGCCGCCGGAAACAGCTATTGGGGCATCCGCAAGGGCATCGGAGCGGGCGACATCGGTGTTGCTGGCGACTTTCACCTGCAGATCGCTACGCTGTCGGCTGTCGATGAAGCGAACGTGTCCATCATCGACCCACAGACCCCTCACGTCGGCGGCGCGCCCTGGCTCGCCGAAGACCCAGTTGCCGGGGCCTCCCTTCGGATCCGCCTCGAGCAGCAGTCGTGGCCGCGTCAGTTGCAGTTCGTAGACGCGCATCCGGCCGAGCAGCAGGGAGCCCAGCGCAACGCGCAGCCGCGCGCGTTCGGCACTTGCCATCGTGGGTTGCTTCGACCAGGTCGCATTGCCGAAGCGCACGTCATAGAGGGTGATGACAGGTGTGCGGCCAAGCTCGACGTCCATTTGTCCTGCGATTTCGAAGGCGCGGCCCGTGCGCGCCTCCACCAGGCGTTCCACCGGCCCTCGGAACCAGTTCCAGTCCCAGATCGCGATCAGCACCGCCAATCCCAGCGCGATCAAACCCAGAGCGCTGAGCCAAGGATGACGCTCCGACCATATCCGCGAGTCGGGGTGGCGCCGCCTTTTCTCCGGGCCGGGATGCCCGTTGTCTTGCCGCGAGCCCATCTCGCCGCCTTGCCGCCTGAGACGACCCTACCTTCGTCAGAAGAGGGTCAAGTGACAGTGAATTCGGCGTATGTCGCGGTGTCGGCGGTTCAGGCAGGCACGCGCCGCCATGCGTTCATGTCGGCAGCAGCGGCGGCGTATAGATCACCTGCGCCATCACCGCGACGTAATGGCAGACGCTGCCCCCCAGCACGAACAGGTGCCATATCGCATGCGAATACGGCAGGGATGGCCGGTGATAGAAGACCGTGCCGAGCGTGTAGAACGCGCCACCGGCAAACATCCAGCCCAGCGTCCAGCCATCCAGTGCGCCCAGCAGTGGCTTGATGGCGACGATGACCAGCCAGCCCATGGTGATGTAGATCGCGGTCGACAGCAGTTTGAAGCGCCCGGTGTAGAACAGCTTGAACACCACGCCGGCCAACGCCAGGGTCCAGATCGCCGCAAACAGGCTCCAGCCCCAGGGGCCGCGCAGGCCGAT
Source organism: Lysobacter sp. (assembly GCA_036525015.1). Taxonomy (GTDB): domain Bacteria; phylum Pseudomonadota; class Gammaproteobacteria; order Xanthomonadales; family Xanthomonadaceae; genus Lysobacter_J. The sequence goes on along the minus strand of DATDBD010000009.1, from coordinate 10,875 downwards.
CAGCGTGAACGGCGTGTAGGTGCCGGCGATCAGCAGGTAGATGGCGCAGTGGTCGACTACCTTCAGGCGCCCTTTCGTCACCGGGTGCTGGGCGGCGTGGTACAGCGTCGAAGCCACATAAAGCAACAGCAGGCTGGTGCCGAAAACGATTGCGCTGGCGAGTTGCCAACCGTCGCCGTATAGCGCCGCAAGCGTGATCAGTACTGCGCCGCCGGCGAGCGCGGCGGTGGCGCCCAGGCCATGCGTGAGGGCATTGGCGAACTCCTCGCGCATGGAATGGACCTCATGCGCGGGCGCGAGGGCGATGGTGGGCTCGGAGCGATGTGTGGCGGGCATAGGTGCAGCATCGTAGCGTGCCTTGGAGCAATTGCTCGGGTGGCCCCCCGTTCATCGCGCTCACTTAGGGGCGCAGCCTTCGGCCCGGACGTGCCTCAGACGGGCCCGGCAGCCACTATCATTCGGCGTCCACCCGAAACGACCCGGCTGCCGGGCCACGATGATCATTTCCCACCAGCACCGCTTCGTTTTCGCCGCCATTCCCAAAACGGGTACCCACTCGGTCCGCCAGGCGCTGCGCGAGCACCTCAGCGCGGACGACCTCGAACAGGTCGGCTTGTTCGTGAACAAGCGCTTCCCGTTCGAGGAACTGGCCGCGATCAAGCACGGCCACATCACGCTGGAACAGATCCGGCCGTTCCTCGGCGAGCAGGCATTCGCCGACTACTTCAAGTTCGCGTTCGTCCGTAATCCGTTCGACCGCTTCGTTTCCTATTGCGCATTCATGACGCGTGCCGACGGCGCGTTCCTCAAGAATCCCCAGCAGGTGATGCACCACATCCTGTTCCAGGCGCGGCCGTTGCAGCATGTGCTGTTCCAGCCGCAGCACACCTTCGTCACCGATGCGCAGGGCCGGTTGCTGGCCGACCGGATCGGGCGGGTCGAGGACATGCAGGCGTCCTACGACGCCATCTGCGAGCGCATCGGCATTCCCACCGCGTCGTTGGGGCAGGTCAACAGTTCGCGCCGCGGCAGTTACCGGGACTACTATGACCAGGCCCTGATCGACGGCGTGGCGGATTTCTACCGGCGCGACCTCGAACTGTTCGGATACGAGTTCTGATGATGCCTTCGCCTGCCGCTTCCTCTCCCGCCGACATCCGGCCCAATCCGCGCAAGACCACCAGCGTCCGCCGGCTCGGGCGTGTCGACATAGCGCGCCTGCGCGAAGCGGTGCTGGCGATCCCCGAATCGATGTGGGATGCCGAGAACGCCGACAAGCCTAACCGCTTCGAAGCGCTCGATCGGACGCGCCACATCGTGTTCCGCTTCGTCAGCAACTTCCACGACTGGCGGGACTCCTACGACCGGCCGCTATGGGCGCAATGGCGCGAGTTGCTGGAGCCGGTGCTCGCGCAGGCGGCGGCGCCTTATGGCTACGCCCGTGGCGTTTTTCCGCGAGTGATGCTGGCGCGAATGGCGCCGGGCGGAGTGATCAAGCCGCACCGCGACGCCAATCCCGCGGCGAAGTGGCCTCACAAGATCCACGTGCCGCTGCTGACCAACGAGCAGGTGACGTTCTTCGTCGACGGCGTCGGCTATCACTTCGAAGAGGGCGAGGCCGCGGAAGTCAGCAACATGGCCGTGCACGCGGTGGAAAACAACGGTTCGAGCGACCGCATCCACCTGATCTTCGAGTATTTCGATCCCGACCAGCCCGAGCCCGAATGGCTGGCGTCGGTGATCGACTCGGCGCGGGCCCGCGCTGTCGTCGCCCGCTGAGGAAAGCGCTCCGACGCATCGGACGATGCGCCGGACGCGCGGCACGTCACTTACCGGCAGTGCTTATTGCGGCATCGCCTCGGCGGCCGCCTGCATCGCCTGCATCTGTTCGACATAGCTGCCATAGCCCATGAAGAACATCGCGATGCCGACCACGCTGAGCAGCAGCGGAATCTTGTTCTCGGCGAAATTGAGCACGCCGTAGATCTGCGCGACGAACGGCACCAGCAGCGAACCCAGGCCCCACAACACGCCGCTGGAGCGGAACGCGTTGACGACCAGCCACAGGCCGCCCACGGTAGACAGCAAAGCTCCCAACCAGAACATGGTGATCTCCCCTAGATGGTGGATGCCGCTAGATGTGGATGCCGGAATCCCCATCCCGGCCTCGCGATGCTAGCCCATTCAGGAAGATTTTGTGACGTCAGTCAAAAGCCGCCGCGTGGGCATGCTCGCGGGTGGCAAGGAATTGCACGTCCGGGGCGCGCTCCTGCGCCAACTGCAGGTTGACGCGGGTCGGCGCCAGGTAGACCAGTTCGCCGGCGGCGTCGAGCGCCAGGTTCATGGCGTTCTTGTCGCGGAACTCCTCCAGCTTCTTTTCGTTGCCGCAGCGGATCCAGCGAGCGGTGGCGACGCTGACCTGCTCGAAGCTCGCGTCCACGCCGTACTCGTCCTTCAGGCGATAGGCCACCACGTCGAACTGCAGCACGCCGACCGCGCCCAGGATCAGGTCGTTGCTCATCAGCGGGCGGAAGAACTGGGTCGCTCCTTCCTCCGACAACTGCGCCAGGCCTTTTTGCAACTGCTTGAGCTTGAGCGGGTCGCGCAGGCGCGCACGGCGGAATAATTCCGGCGCGAAGTTGGGGATGCCGGTGAAGCTCAGCGCCTCGCCTTCGGTGAAGCTGTCGCCGATGGAAATGGTGCCGTGGTTGTGGATGCCGATGACGTCGCCCGGCCAGGCGTTCTCGGCGATCTCGCGGTCGGACGCCATGAAGGTCAGCGCGTTGGCGAGCTTGACCTCCTTGCCGCTGCGCACGTGGAAGGCCTTCATGCCGGCGCTGAACTGACCCGAACAGATGCGCATGAACGCCACGCGGTCGCGGTGCTGCGGATCCATGTTGGCCTGGATCTTGAACACGAAGCCGGTGAGCTTGGGCTCGTAGGCGCCGACCTCGCGCGAGGTGGTCCCGCGCGGCTTGGGCGGGGGCGCGTGTTCGACGAAGAAGTCCAGCAGCAACTGCACGCCGAAGTTGTTGACGGCCGAACCGAAGAACACCGGGGTCTGTTCGCCAGCCAGGTACCTGGCCGTATCGAACGGATGCGAGGCGCCTTCGACCAGCTCCAGTTCGTCGCGCAGTTCGGCCAGCATCTGCTCGCCGAGGCGCTCGGCCAGGGCCGGGTCGTCGATCGAGGAGAAAATGGTGGAGTCCTGGCGGGTGAAGTTGCGGCCTTGCTCGTACAGGTGCACCTCGCCGGTGATCAGGTGATACACGCCTTTCAGACGCGAGCCCATGCCGATCGGCCAGGTGATCGGCGCGCACTGGATGCCGAGCACGCTTTCCACTTCGTCCAGCAGATCGATCGGGTTCTTGCCCTCGCGGTCGAGCTTATTGATGAAGGTCATGATCGGCGTGTCGCGCAGGCGGCACACCTCCATCAGCTTGATGGTGCGTTCCTCGACGCCCTTGGCCACGTCGATGACCATCAGCGCCGAGTCGACCGCAGTCAGCACGCGATAGGTGTCCTCGCCGAAGTCGGCGTGGCCGGGCGTGTCGAGCAGGTTGACGATGCAGTCTTCGTACGGGAACTGCATCACCGAGGACGTGACCGAGATGCCGCGCTCTTTTTCCAGCGCCATCCAGTCGGATGTCGCGTGACGGGCGGCCTTGCGGCCCTTGACCGAGCCGGCCATCTGGATGGCGCCGCCGAACAGCAGCAGTTTTTCGGTCAGCGTGGTCTTGCCGGCGTCAGGGTGCGAAATGATCGCGAACGTGCGGCGGCGGGCGGCTTCGAGGGAAACGTCGGACATGGTTACGGCGCGCGCGGGCGCGTCGGGAAAGCGAGGGAGGGCGCCATTATACGGGCTGACCCGGGTAGCCGCCCGAGCCGGGAAGGGCGGGACAGGGCCTCAGTCCGGACCTGACGGCCAAATCGCCGCTTATTTCGGCAACCAGGCCGGGTCGTGGCACAACCCTAGGGCGCACCACTGGCGATGCGCAGCGGGCCCGCGGGTCCTCGCATGCGGAAGGGGATCGACTCCAGCCGCATGCCGCGGTTCACCTGCACGGCGAAGTGCAGGTGCGGGCCCGTGGTGAAACCGGTGTTGCCCGACAGGCCAATCTGCTGGCCCGCGCGCACCCGTTGGCCGACCCGGACCAGCACGCCCTCGGTGCGCAGATGCGCGTACAGGGCCATCGTCCCGTCGCCGTGGAGGATGCGGACGAAGTTGGCGCGCCCGCCGTAGCGCTCGCGATTGAGGCCGGCCTTGTCGAAGTCGGATTCGACCTGCATCACCACGCCCTCGCGTGCAGCCAGCACAGGCGTGCCCTCGTCGGCGGCGAAGTCCACCGCGTAGCGGTTCTGCGTATCGGTGTGGCTGAACTGGCCGCCATAGCCCTGGTCGATGCGGAAATCGGATTGGCCCAGAGGGAGCACGTACTCGACATCGCCTGGCCGGGCATTGGGGTCGCCAGGCAGGCTGTCCATCCGCAACTCGAAATCGCCGCCGCGTCCGGGGTCGGCCGCAGTGAGCACGGCGACCAGCGCGCTGCTGCGCGGCTTCACGGTCGCGCGCGCCGGCAGCGGCGGATTGCCGACGATGTTGTTGGTGTTGGCGAAACTTAGCATCACTTCGATCGGCCCGGCCAGGGTGTTGTCGGCGTATGCCAGGTACCGGCCTTCGTCGCTTTCCACGCGCAGGCGCGCGATCGCGCTGGGTTCGACCTGAACACGGATTTCCTTGACCGACCCGGCGCGCACTGCGTCGGAATGCTGCCCGCTGGGCGCGCTGTCGCCGTAATGGGTGACGCCGTTGCTGTCGGTCCAGCGGTAGATCTTGGCGGCGTCCGCCACCGCCACGCTGCCGGCCAGGGCCAGCAGGCCCACTGCGATCGAGATGTTGCGGGGCGTGCTCATCGGGGCGGTCGTCGGTTGGGGGCGACATCGCCGCGTCGGGCGCAGACCGACGCGGAAGTCCCTAGCCTACTGCGTGCAGTCCTGTTCTAGCGAGAGGGTTTTGGCGACATCGCGCAGGTCGAAGGCGGTGACCGACTTGTCGTCGTGTACCGCGAACAGCGCGCCGCCCGGGAAGCTCGGCGTCGCGGCAGCATGCAGCGCGACGCCATCGGTGTGCGCCGTCACCTTGCCCTCGAAGCTGCCGCGCGGCTGCAGCGTGACGCGGTCGAACAGATGGAAGATCGTCAGCGGCGCCAGTTGGTCGACGGCGATCCAGTAGCCGCCGCCGCCCGGGCAGGTCCACAGCGCCACGCCTTCGGCCTCGGCGCCGAAGCTGTCCTGCGGCAGGCTGCGCCCGGTGTACTTTCCGCTGAAGGTGTACTCGCGCAGCGTGGAGAGGTGGCGACGGTCCTCGTCCGCGATCAGCAGGCGGTCGTTGACCGGGTCGCCTCCGATTGATTCGACCATGCGCAGCGCGCTGTCTTCATTGACGTCGCCGAACGAGCCGCCGTAGTTCGCGCGCAGGCGCCCGGCCTGGTCGAACTGCACGCGGTAACGGCGCACGCGCTGGTTCAGTTCGGCGAACGGCGGCACCTGGTCGAACTTCTTGCCGTACATGAAGCTGTCGGTGATGTAGGCCTCCAGCTCCCCCGGCTCGGTTTCGGTCAGCCAGATTCCGTACGGACTGCGCAGTTCTTTCTCGCCGAAGCTGCCGACCGGCTTGAAGTCGGGCAGGGACAGCACCTGCACGCGATGGTTGTCGCGCTCGACCACGAACAACTGGTCGCCGTATACGGCCAGGCCGTTGGGACGATCGAATTCGCCGGGCGACGCGCCCTCCTTGCCGACCTCACGCAGGCGTTCGCCGCTGTCGGCATCGAACACCACCAGGCGGTGAGTCGACTTGGCCGAGGCGATCAGCCAGGTGCGGCCGTCTTCGGTGGGCCAGGTCGCCAGCGAGTCCAGTTCGTCCTGGGGGGTTTCGGCCGAGACGTAGCGCTCGGCAACGGTGCTCACGGCGGGCGCCGCCTGTGTGGTCGGGGGCACGTTGGCGGGGCGGGAAGCGGTGGTGCAGGCCGTCAGCAGGGTCGCCGCGACGGCGATCGAAAAGAGCTTTGTCATCGGCGAAGTTTATTCGTGATTTATGAACACGTGCGAGGTCCAAGGTCGGTCTTATGACAAATCGCTCTATGCGGATAAAGCGATTGACAAGCGTCGAAAGCCGCTGGCAGACTGCGTCCATCCATCGAGACCGGCAGAGGGACAGGCCCTTTGAAGCCGGGGCAACCCAACCCAGTGGAGCAACTGCTCCCGGGTGAAGGTGCCAATTCCTGCGACGGGTTCGCCTCCCAAGGCGCGCCGGTCCAAAGATGGTTGCGTTGTGTACCCCTCCTCCACGGGGTGCGCTCGGCGACTCGCAGGCTCGATGGCCCCTCCATTCCGGATGCACGCCATGAGTCTTGCCCCCGCTTCTGCCGCCCACGGGCACGCCACCGTCGATCGCCACGACGTGCGAGTGCTTGCACACGCCACGGCGCCCACGCCCATCGCCGATGCGGTGCAGGGCGAGTGCATCGTCGAACTCGAATTGCGCCATGCCGGCCGTCGCCCCGTCGGGCTGCGATACGAGATCCACGGCGATCGCGCGCTGCCGGCCGTGTTCGTCGCCGGCGGCATCTCGGCGGATCGGCATGTCGCGTCCAGCCGGGCGTTCGCGCAGGACGGCTGGTGGCAGGAGCAGGCCGGTCCGGGACGTGCGCTCGATCCCCGCCAGCATTGCCTGGTCGCCTTCGACTGGCTGGGTGCGGACGGCGACCTCGACGCGCCGATCGATCCGGCCGACCAGGCCGATGCCATCGCCGCGCTGCTCGACGCGATCGGCATCGCACGCCTGCTGGCCTTCGTCGGTTGCTCCTACGGCGCCATGGTCGGCCTGCAGTTCGCCGCGCGGCACGGCTCGCGACTTGGGCAACTGGTCGCCATCAGCGGCGTGCATCGCGCGCATCCCTATGCCAGCGCCTGGCGTGCGCTGCAGCGTCGTGCCGTCGCGCTCGGCGCCCTGCAATGCGACGAGACCCACGGCCTCGCGCTGGCGCGGCAACTGGCCATCCTGAGCTACCGCACGCCCGAGGAGTTCGCCGAACGCTTCGACGCCGCCCACGTCAGCGACGGCTGCGTGCGTGTCGGCGCCGAGGATTACCTGGATCACTGCGGCGCGAAGTACGTCGAGCGCACCTCGCCCACCGCGTACCTGCGCCTGTCTGAATCGATCGACCTGCAGTGCGTGGATCCCAGCGCGATCCGCCTGCCGGTGACGGTGGTGGCCGTGGCCGAGGACCGGCTGGTGCCGCTGTCGGATGCCTACGAGCTGGTCGAACGCCTGCGCGGTGAGACTCGTCTGCGCGTGTTGCGTTCGCTGTACGGCCACGACGCCTTCCTCAAGGAGGAGGCCGCTGTCGCTGCGGTTCTGCGCGAGGCGCTGGATGACGTCGAATTGGAGGTGGCCGCATGAGCATCCGCAACCGCTGTACCGCCGCCGTGCGCGCCGGAATCGACTCCGACACCGCATACGGCGCGGTCACGCCACCGATCGTGCTGTCGTCCAACTTCAGCTTCGCCGGCTTCAACGAAAAGCGGAAGTACGACTACACCCGCAGCGGAAATCCCACGCGCGACCTGCTCGCCGAAGCACTGGCCGAGCTCGAAGGCGGCGCTGGTGCGGTCATCACCGCCACCGGCATGGGTGCGATCACGCTGCTGCTGCACGCGTTGCTCAAGCCCGGCGACCGGCTGGTGGTGCCACACGACGGCTACGGCGGCAGTTGGCGCCTGTTCAATGCATTGGCCAAGAAAGGCGCGTTCGAGCTGATCATCGCGGACCTGACCGATCCGCGCGCGCTCACCGATGCGCTGGCGGCCGGCCCGGCCGTGGTATGGATCGAAACGCCGTCCAACCCGCTGCTGCGGGTCACCGACCTTCGCTTCGTGATCGAATCGGCGCAGGCGCAAGGTGCGTTGACGGTGGTCGACAACACCTTCCTGTCGCCGGCGCTGCAGCAACCGATCGCATTCGGCGCGGATTTCGTCCTCCATTCGACGACCAAATATATCAACGGCCACAGCGACGTGGTCGGCGGCGCCGTGATCGCGCGCGACGCGGGGCAGCACGAACAACTGGTGTGGTGGGCCAACGCGCTCGGCCTGACCGGTTCGCCGTTCGACAGCTTCCTCACGCTGCGCGGCCTGCGCACGCTGGATGCGCGCTTGCGCGTTCACCAGGAAAATACCTACGCGCTGGCGGCGCTGCTCGATGCGCATCCCGCGGTGCGCACCGTGCACTACCCAGGGCTGGAGTCGCATCCGGGCCATGCGCTGGCGGCGCGGCAGCAGGATGGGTTCGGTGCGATGCTCAGTGTCGAGATCGAAGGCGGCGAGCCGGCGGTGCGTGCCTTCCTCGATGGACTGCAATGCTTCACCCTGGCCGAATCTCTGGGCGGCGTGGAAAGTCTCGTCGCGCATCCGGCGACGATGACCCATGCGGCGATGTCGCCTGAAGCCCGTGAAGCGGCCGGCATCGGCGATGGTCTGCTGCGCCTTTCGGTCGGCATCGAGCATGTCGACGACCTGCTGGCCGACATCGAAGCCGCGCTGGCGCGCGCCGAGGATGCGGTGATCGCGGTCGAACGGGCGAAACGGTGAGTCGGGCCGCTGCATCCTTGGGACTGGCTCCGCTTGCCGAGCCAGCGGCCGCGCGCGTGGCGTTGCTGGGCACCGGAACGGTAGGCAGCGCGGTACTTGAGCGCCTGGCGTCGTGGCGTGGCTCGCCGTTTGCGCAAAAGCTTTCGCTGGTGCACGTGGCCAACACACGGCAGTCCGCGAGCGACCGCTCCGGCTTGGCGCCAGCAGAAGCCCTGCATCGCCTGACGTTGGCGCCGCAGCGAAGTTCGCTCGAGGCCGTCGAAGCAGCGCTCGGCGGCGAAGGCGCACGCATCGTCATCGACGCCACGGCCAGCGAGTCAGTGGCGGAGCGCCATGCGCACTGGCTCGCGCGCGGCATCCACGTCGCCACCGCCTGCAAGATCGGGCAGGGCACATCGTTGACGCGCTGGCGTGCGATCCGGGCCGCCGGCGCCGCCGGCGGCGTGGGATACGGAGACAGCGCCACGGTCGGCGCCGGGCTGCCGTTGCTGCGCTCGCTGCGCGAACTCCAGGCCGGCGGCGATCGCATCCATGCCATCTTCGGCGTGTTGTCGGGGTCGCTGGCGTGGTTGTTCAACCATTACGACGGCATGCGTTCGTTCTCGGCGCTGGTACGACAAGCGCGCGATGCGGGCTACACCGAGCCCGATCCCAGGGACGACCTGTCGGGCGAGGACGTGCGCAGGAAGCTGCTGATCCTGGCGCGCACGTCCGGCGTCGAACTCGAAGCGGACCAGGTCGAGGTGACGTCGCTGGTGCCGCCGGAGCTGGCGATCCTGTCGCGCGATTCTCTGGACGCTGCGTTGCCTGCGCTGGATACGCCACTGCGCGAGCGTTACGCCGAGGCCTACAAACGCGGCGAGAAACTGCGCTTCATCGCCCGCCTGCAGGAGGGCCACGCACGTGTCGGGCTGGAATCGCTGCCCCACGACCACCCGCTTGCTGGCGGTGCCGGCACCGACAATCGAGTCGCCATCTGGTCCGACCGCTATCGCACGCAACCGCTGGTGATCCAGGGGCCGGGGGCGGGCGCGGAAGTGACGGCGGCGGGGTTGTTGGATGACGTGCTGCGACTGAGCACTCGTTGAAGGGAGCAGAAGGAGACCAGCGAGGCGATAGCTTTGCTGGTGGAGGTCAATGCTCTGTCGAACGGCCGCGCAGGTCGTGCACAAGTGCAGCGTCCACTACACCGTCTCGCCCGCCGTAGCGGGCACGCAACCAGGTGGACAAGGCCGCCACGTCGGCATCGTTGAGGTCCCGCGCGAAACCAGGCATGTCCTGCATCCGCGCCAGCCCGGGGAAGTCGTGCTCCGGCAGGCCGTCGAGGATGGCCACGACCAGGTTGTGCGGATCGGTATCGCGCACGCTGCTGTTGTTGCGCAGAGCCACCGCCACGTTCGGGACGCCTTCGCCGTCGCGGCCGTGGCAGCCCGAGCACAGATCCAGGTAATGGCGACGACCAGGCTCCGGACCTTGCGCGGCGGTTGCAGTGTGGGCTTGCGCCATTAGCGGCTTGTCGCCGAGTAGGTACGTCGTGATGGCCGCCAGGTCGGATGCGCTCAATCGGCTCGTGGACAGGCTGACCACCTTCAACATTTCGTCCGATGCGACCGCATGCCCCGTCACACCGGTGCCCAGGTAGTCGTGCATCGACGCCGCATCCCAGCCACGTGCCGAGAGGCCGGCCGGCGTGATGTCGGGCGCGGCGAAGCGACCCATTTTGCTGTTGCCGGCCAGGGGGTGGTCACGCTCGACCTGGCCGAACATCCCGCGCGGGCTGTGGCATTCGCCGCAGTGGCCCAACGTGTCCACCAGGTAACGACCGCGCTGCCAGGAGGGTGTTGCGCCCTGCGACGCGGAGTGCGCCTGCGCCCCGGCGAACAGCAGGTTCCACAGATGGATGCCGCTGCGGATGTTGAACGGGAAGGAGACGCCGTTGTCGAGGTTGTGTTGCTGCACTGGCGGCAAATTCATCAGGTAGGCGTAGATCGCATCGCTGTCTTCGCGCTGCATCGTCCGGTAGGACACATACGGCATCGCCGGATACAACTGGTGGCCGTCACGCGCTTCGCCGCGCGTGAGCGCGTGGAAGAAATCGTCGGCGGTGTAGCGGCCGATGCCGGTGTCCGGATCGGGGGTGATGTTGGTGCCGTGGATCGTGCCGAACGGTGTGTGCAGCGGCACGCCACCGGCGAAGGGCGCGCCGCCGTCTGCCGTGTGGCA
>DATDBD010000008.1:0-6117 GCA_036525015.1 Lysobacter sp. | reverse complement strand
CGCGCCGCAAGCGTTCGCTGTCGCGACCGGGCGCCAGGTCCAGATGCAGCCACGCCTCGCCGACGCGCATGATCTCCTCGCGCAGCGTTGCCGACAGCGCATAGACCAGGCTGCCTTCGATGCCGGTCGCGGTGGCCACGCATTCGCCTTGCAGCGAGTGTTCCTGCCCATTTTCATCGTGCCAGGACGCCACCACCGGCTTCAGCGGCGCACCGGCATGGCGTGTGGCGAAATGCTCGCTCCAGCCGATGTCGAATCCGCAGTTGGAGGGTTCCAGCGGCGCCACATCGATGCCGCGATCGCGCAGCCATGCTTCCCACGCGCCATCGGAGCCGAGTTCCGGCCAGCTTCCGCCGCCGAGTGCAAGCACGGTCGCTGGGGCATTCGCTACGATGTCGCCGTCGGGCGTGGCGAAACGCAACGCGCCGTCGTGGTTCCATCCGAGCCAGCGATGCTGCACGTGGAAGCGCACGCCGTCCTCGCGCAGGCGCCGGACCCAGCCACGTAGCAGCGGTGCCGCCTTGCGGTCGAGCGGGAACACGCGCCCCGAGCTGCCGACGTAGGTGTCCACGCCCAGTCCGCGCGCCCACTCGCGCAGCGCATCGGCGTCGAAGTCGTCGAGCCAGGCGCCGACTTCAACGCTGCGCGAACCGTAGCGCCGGTCGAAGCCGGGACGCGGCTCGCCATGGGTCAGGTTGAGCCCGCCCTTGCCGGCGATCAGGAACTTGCGTCCGACCGATCCCTTGGCCTCGAACAGGTCCACCTCCACGCCCGCCGCGCGCGCGACCTCGGCCGCCATCAGCCCGGCAGGGCCGCCGCCGATGATGGCCAGTCCGGGCAGGGCGATGGGCGAGGGCATGTGTCGGATACCGGAAGTGTGGCGCGCCATTATGCCGGCCGGCCTCGCCACCGCCGATCCGACGTTGCGTCAGGTATCTTCGACGGCGGAAATCCATGGGGAAGCAGTGCGGATGCGATCGAACGGCGGTTGGGCGCGGTGCGCGGTGTTGGGTGCGGGACTGGCCTGGGGCGGCATCGCCGCAGCGGCGGCTCCGTCGTCGCAATCCACCACCCAGGCTTCGCCGATGCCGGCACAGTTGCAGGATTTCGACGCCTACGTCGAAGGCGTGCGCAAGCAATTCGACGTGCCCGGCATCGCGGTGGCCATCGTCAAGGACGGCCGCGTCGTGCTGGAGCGCGGTTTTGGCATGCGCGAACTGGACAAGGACAGCCGCGGCAGGCCGCAGCCTGTCGATGCGCACACGCTGTTCGCGATCGCGTCCAACACCAAGGCATTCACCGCGGCGTCGCTGTCGATCCTGGCCGACGAGGGCAAGCTCAGCCTCGACGACCGCGTGATCGACCATCTGCCGTGGTTCCGGATGTCCGATCCCTATGTCACCCGCGAGATGCGCGTGCGCGACCTGCTGGCGCATCGCAGCGGATTGGGCCTGGGCGCCGGCGACCTGTTGTACTGGCCCGGCACCGACTACAGCACGCAGGAAGTGGCGCGCCGGCTCAGGGACGTGCCGCTCACGGGCGGATTCCGCAGCCAGTACGCCTACGACAACATCCTCTACGGCGTGGCGCAGCTGGTGATCGAACAGGTCAGCGGGCAATCCTACGAGGACTTCCTGCGCGCACGGATACTGCAACCTCTGGGCATGAGCGAAACCCGGTTCAACAGCGATGCCCTCAAGCCCGGCGACAACGTCGCCACCGGTTACGCCAAGGCCGATTTCAAGGACCTGCAGCCGGCGCCGCGCATGTCCTGGGGCAACGTGTCGGGAGCGGGCGGCCTGTATTCCAGCGCGCACGACATGAGCCGCTGGATGAGCATGCAACTGGCGGGCGGCACATACCGCGATGCAAAGGGCGTGGAGTCGCCCCTTTTCAGCGAGAAGCGCCAGCAGGAGATGTGGTCGGTGGTCACGCCAATGCCGATCGCCAAGCCGGCGGTGCCCGAACTGGAACCCGTGCGCCCCAATTTCCTCGGCTATGGCGAGGGTTGGCAGTTGTCGGACTATCGCGGGCACAAGCTCGTGTGGCACACCGGGGGCTGGCCGGGCATGGTGTCGCGGTTGACGCTGGTGCCGTCGAAGAAGCTGGGCGTGATCGTCCTGACCAGCGCCGAGCTGTCGGGCGCATTCAATGCCGTCACCATGCGCGTGCTCGATGCCTACCTGGAGGCGCCCAGGACCGATTGGAACGCTGCCTATGCCGCAGCGCTGGCGAAGTCGCGTGACAAGGCCGACGAGGATTGGCAAAAGCACCAGAAGGCGCGCGCGACCGACTCGCGTCCGTCGCTGCCGCTGGCCGACTATGCGCGGACCTATCGCGATCCCTGGTATGGCGACGTCGTCGTCGAACAGCGCGGCGACAAGCTGGTGATGCGCTTCAGCCACACCAGGCAACTGGTCGGCGAACTGTCGCACTGGCAGCACGACACGTTCATCGTCCGCTGGGACGAACGCTGGCTCAACGCCGACGCCTTCGTCACCTTTGCGCTGGATGCCGACGGCGCGATCCGCGAGGCGCGCATGGAGGCGATCTCGCCGCTGACCGATTTCAGCTTCGACTTCCATGACCTGCGCCTGACGCCGCAGAAGACAAAAAGCGAAATCGGAAGCTGACCCCTAGGGCGGACTCCTAGGACGAGGGCGGTTTCGCCACGCCTATGCCGTGACCGTATACGAGCCTGCCTCCCATCCATCCGGCGCAGCACAGGCTGACAAAGCCGGCTGCGCTCAGGCCGACGGCGATGCCGTCGGGGTCGGACAGCGAGCCTGAGTCAACGCGCAGGAACAGACTCGCCGCATAGCAACTCCATGCGGTCGCGGCGAGCAACATGTGCCGGTGCACGTCCGACAGCGCCGGATGGTTCTCGTCCAGCTTCATGTACTCGATGAAGCCCGCGGCAATCGCGGCGACGGCGATGACAGTCCCGGCCACCATGAGTACGCCGGCCAGACGCCACGCTGGTTCGCCCCACACGTATCCGGCGAAGTCCGCGACCGTCGCCAGCGACCAGCAGGCGATGGGGAAGTGGACCAGCGCCGGATGCAGCGGATGCCGATGCCTCATGCCGCCAGCAGCGCGCTGAGCAGCGTCAGGAAGCCCGCGACGGCGACGCCGGCATGGATGAAGACGACACCCTTCGGCGGAATCGTGCGACGAAGGTGCAGCGAGGCCATGTAGAAGCCGCCCAGCGCCGCCAGCACCAGCAGCCCCAATGCCGCCATGATGCGCGACGAAGCGGTGCCTTGCATGACCAGAACGACCAGCAGCAAAAGGCCGCTGGCGCCGAGCAGCGCATGCAGCACGGATACCGCCCACGGCGCGAACTTGCCCTTGAGTACGTGCGCGGCGAGGACGAGGCCGCCCATGGCGCCGAGGGCGAAACAGATGAGTGCATAGGTCAGCATGTCGACTCCTTACGGGTTGGTTTTCGGAACGGTGTCTATCTTTTTCAGGACCGCTTCGGTCATCCGCTCGCAGCGCGAACCGAGGAACGGAAAAGCATCGGTCAGCGACGCGGAAACGGTGTCGGTCAGTGCCGTGCGCAACATCCGACGCGCGCGGTGCAGCCGCGTCTTCACCGTCTCGGTACGAAGGTCCAGGATCGATGCGGTTTCCTCCACCGAACAACCTTCGATCTCGCGCAGCACGAACACGATGCGGAAGGGCTCTGGCAGTTCGTCGATGGCGTTCTCGAGCAGGGCGCGGATCTGGCTGCGCGCTGCTGCGGCAGCGGGATCCTCGTTTCCGAATTTCGATGGGAACGGCACGATGCGGTCTCCATGAAAGGCTGCGTGGCGGTCGACCTCTTCGATGTCGATGGTCTCGCGGCGCTGGCGCAGTCGGGTGTGCGCGCCATTGAGAACGATCCGGGTCAACCAGGTGAGGGCCGAGGAATCGCCGCGGAACGTGCCGATCTTCTCGAAGGCGTGGACGTAGGCTTCCTGCACCACGTCCTCAGCCTCGGCGTCGTCGTTGACCACGCCACGCGCAGCCCGGAAAAGGCGCTGGTTGCAGTGGCGCATGATCTGGCGGAAGGCGTCGCGATCGCCGTGCTGCACCAGCGCGATCAGTGCCGCGTCGTCCAGGGCTGCATAGTCGATGGCGTGCCGTGCGTCGGTGTGTGCCATGGTGTCTCCTCTTCGCCAAATCAGCAGACGCAGCAGTAGCCGAAAGGTTCCCACCGGCCGTGAAGGGATCGTGCAGGCCACGTTAGGCGGCCGTTGGCATGGCCGCGAGCGCACCCGGACGGGTGGCGTGATGGGTGGGCGAAGCGGTGCGATGTCGCCCGGACTACCGACTTGCGGTTGGCGAATGGCCGGCGGCGAGCGGACTCATTGCGTTATCAGGGCTCATGGCGTTATCAGGACTCATTGGGTTATCAGATGCGCGACGACGGACGCCGTCGCGCACCAGGCCACCGTCCACAGTGCGGCCTGGCGCAGGCGGGCCAGCATCACCAGGCCGATTGCGACGATGGCAACGTCGCTCCAGCGGTGAACACCCTGTATCAGCACCGGGTCGTACCACGCGGCGGCGAGCAGGCCCACCACCGACGCGTTGATGCCTGCCAGCACGGGCGCAGCGCCTTGCCATGCCGTCAGCCGTTGCCACACCGGGAGCGCCGCTGTCAGCAGTAGGAAGCCCGGCAGAAAGAGGGCGAGCACGGCCAGGCCGGCAGCCAGCATGCGCGGCAGGCCGGTCGGTACTTCGGCGCCGAGGAAGGCGGCGATCGAGAACATCGGGCCAGGCAGTGCCTGCGCTGCACCATAGCCGGCGAGGAACGTGTCGGAGCCAATCCAGCCGGTATCGACCAGCGACTGCTGTAGCAACGGCAGGACCACGTGACCGCCACCGAACACCAGCGCACCGGCGCGGTAGAACGCCGCTGTCATCGCCGGCGCGCTCGGCTCGCCAGACGGCCACAGCAGGGCCAGGGCCAGCGCCGCTACGAATGCGACCGTCGCCAGCGCGGCCAAGCGGCGGCCGTAATGCACGGCAAACGCGGCGGGCGGTTGCGCCGCCACATGTCGGCACAGCCAACGGCCTGTCAGCGCGCCGAGCGCGATCGCGAGCAGTTGCGCCCAGGCCGTTCCCGACACCAGAACCAGCGCACACGCCGCTGCCGCCAGCAACAGGCGCGGCAGGTCCGGCGTCATCTGCCTCGCCATGCCCCACAGGCCATATGCAACGACGCAGACGGCGACGAGCTTCAGACCGTGCAGCAAGGCCAGCCCCATGCCGTGTTGCAGCCACGGCGCGAACCCCGCGAAGGCCAGCATCAGCAGCACCGAGGGCAGCGTGAAGCCGACGAAGGCCGCCAATGCGCCGCGCCAACCGGCGCGCAGCAGGCCGATGGCGAATCCCATCTGGCTGCTGGCCGGACCCGGCAAAGACTGGCAGACCGCAAGCAACTGCGCATAGCGCGCATCGTCGAGCCAGCCGCGCCGCACGACGAATTCCTCGCGGAAATAGCCCAGGTGCGCGATCGGCCCGCCGAAGGAGGTCAGGCCCAGGCGCAGGAAGACGCGAAACACCTCGCGGGCCGGGTGTGGCTGGCTGAAGGGCATGGAATGAGCGTCGGTGGCGACGCAGCATTATTGCGCAACAACGTCAGGCACTTGGTTGGAGCTGGCCGCGCACGTACTCTCCGGCCAGGCATGAAGGGACCTCACCCATGAACGAAAGCTGGTGGCAGGACACGCAGGACATTCCGCGACTGGTGCGCGCGGTCTACGAATGCATTTCGGGGGCGGCGGGCGCGCCGCGCGACTGGGAGCGGTTCCGCTACCTGCAGCATCCGCAGGCGCGCAGCCTGCGCACCGTGGTCGAGGCCGACGGCACGACCAGCGCCAAGGTGTTCGACGTCGACAGCTACATTGCCGATGTGACGCCGTTCTTCTCGCTTCACGCTTTCCATGAAGTCGAGATCGACCAGCGCGTCCAGCGCTTCGGCCAGGTCGCGCATGTGTGGAGCCTGTACGAGGCGCGTCCGGCGCCCGACTCGCCGGTGCTGCTCAAGCGCGGCGCCAACAGCATCCAGCTGTGCCACGAGCACGGCCGCTGGTGGGTGTTCAGCACGATCTGGGACAACGAGCG
>DATDBD010000007.1:0-16042 GCA_036525015.1 Lysobacter sp. | reverse complement strand
TGCGCCGCCGAGCGTGGCCGCGTGCAACGCGCTGGCCGCGTCCAGCGCCGAGGCGTCCTGCGCCACCGCCTTGGCGAGCAATGCGGCGGTGCGGGTCTCGCCGAACATGTCGAGGTCGTTGTTGCTGGCGCAGCCGTCGGTGCCGATGGCGACATTGACGCCGGCCTTGCGCAGATTGCCCACCGGGCAGAAACCCGAGGCCAGCTTGAGGTTGGATTCCGGACAATGCACAACACTGACGCCGCGCTGCGCACACAACTCGATCTCGGCATGGTTGAGCTGGGTCATGTGCACGGCGATCAGGCGGTCGTTGACCAGGCCCAGCCGGTCCAGCCGCGCCAGCGGGCGCTGGCCGAGCTTGTCGTGCGATTCGGTGACCTCGTGCGCGGTCTCGTGCGTGTGCAGGTGCACCGGCAGGTCGAGCTGGTCGGCGAGCATGCGAATGCGCTCGAAGTTCGCATCCGACACCGTGTACGGCGCATGCGGGGCGAACGCGGTGGCGATCAGCGAGTCGTCGCGCCACTGGTCGTGGACTTCGCCGGCACGGTCGAAGTACTCGTCCGAGGAACTGGCCCAAGCGGTCGGGAAATCGATCACCGGCAGGCCGACACGTGCACGGAAACCGTGGCGCTTGTAGACCGCGGCCTGCACGTCGGGGAAGAAGTAGTTCTCGTTGGCGCAGGTGGTCCCGCCGCGCAGCATCTCGGCGATGGACAGCGCGATCCCATCGGCGACGAACTCCGGCCCGATCACCGCCCCTTCGACCGGCCAGATGTGCCCCTGCAGCCATTCCATCAGCGGAAGGTCGTCGGCGATGCCGCGCAGCAGCGTCATCGGGTTGTGGGTGTGTGCGTTGACCAGGCCCGGGATCAGTGCGGCGTCCGGGCGCGACACGGTCTCGGCGGCCACGAAGCGGGCACGCGCTTCCCGCGTGGGCAGCAGCGCGACGACGACGCCGTCGCGGATGGCTACGGCGTGATCCTCCAGGACCACGCCATGCGGTTCGACCGGGACCACCCAGCCGGCTTCGATCAACAGGTCGCAGGCTTGCGGGCGGGTGTCGGTCGTCATTGGCTTCCTTTTGCTCGTCATTCCCGCGTAGGCGGGAATCCAGGCTGGCGGGTGCCCGTCAGCTTCGCGAAGGCAGATTCCGGGACATTTCGGTTTTTCGTTGCCGGCAAGTGCAAACCAGCCGGCGACGGAAGAATGGATCCCCGCCTGCGCAGAGATGACGATTCGGCAAAGCCGTGGCTGCGAAAGCGGCCACGGGCCAAATCGTCACTTCACGCGGCTGACGTAATCGCCCGAGCGGGTGTCGACCTTGATGATTTCTTCCTGGGCGACGAACAGCGGCACGCGCACTACCGCACCGGTTTCCAGCGTGGCCGGCTTGCCACCGCCGCCGGAGGTGTCGCCGCGTACGCCCGGATCGGTCTCGACGATCTTCAGTTCGACGAAGTTCGGCGGCTGCACGGCGATCGGGATGCCGTTCCACAGCGTGACCACGCACTCTTCCTCGCCCTTGAGCCACTTCTCGGCGCCGCCCATGCCGGCCTTGTCGGCCTGGACCTGCTCGAAGGACTCCTGGTTCATGAAGTGCCAGTACTCGCCGTCGCTGTACAGGTACTGCATGTCGGTGTCGACGACGTCGGCCTGTTCGACGTTGTCGGTGGCCTTCATGGTCATTTCGACCACGCGCCCCGACTTGATGCTGCGGTACTTGATGCGGGTGAAGGCCTGGCCCTTGCCCGGCTTGACGTACTCGGTCTCGGTGATGATGCACGGGTCGTTGTTGACCAGGATCTTCTGTCCGGTCTTGACGTCGTTCATGCCCAGGCTGGCCATGGTGGAACTCCTGCTAGGTGAATAGGTGTCGTGGCGCCACGCCGCGCTGGCGGCGAAGGCTAGAATGGCGGGCTGTTGCGCCAGGCCGGAAGGCCGCGGCGCAAGGAAAACCGATCCGCCATGATACCTGCAGCCCCCATCCCCATGCAGCACGCCCCTTTGCAGGCGGTCCCTGCCCCGCGCTGGCAACAGCTCTGGCGCGAGGCCGTGCGCGACCCGCGCGAGTTGCTGGACCTGCTCGGACTGGACCCGGCGGAATTGACCTTGTCCGACGAGGCGGCCGCCCAGTTCCCGCTGCGGGTGCCGCGTGGCTTCATCGCCCGCATGCGGCGGGGCGATCCCGATGACCCTCTGCTCCGCCAGGTGCTGCCGCTGGACGCGGAAATGACGCCGATGGCGGGCTTCGGCCTGGATGCGGTCGGCGATAGCGCGGCCAAGGCCGGGAACGGCGTCATCCGCAAATACCGGGGCCGCGCACTGCTGGTCGCCACCGGCAGCTGCGCGGTGAACTGCCGCTACTGCTTCCGCCGCCACTTCCCCTATGCCGACGAGACCGCGGCTGCGGCCGGCTGGCGCGAGGCGATCGAGCTCATCCGCGCCGACGACAGCATCGACGAGGTGATCCTCTCCGGCGGCGACCCGTGGTCGCTGGCGACCGCCAAGCTGGCCGAGCTGACCGATGCCCTGGCGACGGTGCCCCATCTGCGGCGCCTGCGTGTGCACACGCGCCTGCCGGTGGTGCTGCCCGAACGCGTGGACGCCGCGTTGCTGGAATGGGTCGCCCGCCTTCGGTGGCCGTTGACCGTGGTCCTGCACGCCAACCACGCCAACGAGTTCGATGCCTCGGTCGATGCCGCGCTGGCCCGCCTTCGCCAGGCCGGCGCGAATTTGTCCGGCTTTGCTTTGCTAAACCAGGCGGTGCTATTGCGGGGCGTGAACGACAACGTGGACGCCCTCGCCGACCTGAGCGAGCGCGGGTACCGCGCAGGCGTACTGCCGTATTACCTGCACCAGCTCGATCGCGTGCAGGGTGCCGCACATTTCGAGGTACCCGACGAGCAGGCCCGCGCGTTGCACCGCGCCCTGGCCGCACGCCTGTCGGGCTACCTCGTGCCGCGGCTGGTGCGCGAAGTAGCAGGCGATCCGGGCAAACGACCGTTGTAGCTCTCACTTCATGCGGCGCTGCGTGGACGGGAGTGCGCGCTTCGTGTCATAAACGCACCAGGGAGGGGTGACGAATGCAATTCGGCAAAGACACGGCGCTGCGCCTGGTGATCGTCGACGACAGCGTCGAGGCGGCCGAGGCCATCGTTAGCGGACTGCGCAACAGCGGCATTGCGGTGCGGCCTTCGCGACCCGAGAGCGAGGACGACCTGAGGGCGCTGATCGCGCAGCAGCCGCCCGACTTGGTACTGGCCGCGCGCTCTGCGCACACCGTGCCATTGGAAAAGGTGATGCAGGTCGTCGACGCGACCGGCAAGGACCTGCCTGTGCTGGTGCTCATCAACCAGCTCGACGACACCCGCCTGTTGCAGGCGATGCAGCTGGGCGCCCGCGGCGTGGTGCTGCGCGAGCACATGGACCATGTCCAGAGCACGGTCCGCGCCGAATGGTCCGACCTGGAAGCCCGCCGCGCCCTGCGCCGGCTCGAGGCCCAGGTCCGCGAAACCGAGCGCCGTTGCGACGCGCTGATCGACTCCTCGCGCGACCCCATCGCCTACATCCACGAAGGCATGCACATCCGGGCCAACCCGGCCTATCTGGAGATCTTCGGCTTCGAGTTGTTCGAGGACATCGAGGGGATGTCCCTGCTCGACCTGATCGCGCCGCAACACGTCTCCAACTTCAAGCAATTGCTCAAGCAGCTGTCCAAGGGCGAGCCGCCGCCGCCGCGCTACGACACCCAGGCGCGCGCACTGGACGGCAGCCTGTTTCCGGCCGTGATGGAATTCACCGCGGCCAGCTACGAAGGCGAGAACTGCCTGCAGGTGGTCCTGCGCCGCCAGGAGCTGGACCCGGAACTCGCCCGCGAGGTCGAGGAACTGCGCCAGCGCGACCAGGTCACCGGCCTGCTCAACCGCGCCACCTTCCTGCGCGCTCTGGAAGACACCGTGGCCGACGCCGCGCAGAACGCCAGCCACCACGCACTGCTGCTGGTCGAACCCGACCACTACACCCGCCTGATGCAGGACATCGGCCTGGATGCCGCGGACGATCTGATTGCCGGCTTCGCCGCGCGCCTGCGCTCGGCGCTGGGTCCGGACGACGTCGCCGCGCGCTTCTCCGAGCATCAGTTCGCGGTGCTCAGCCGCAACAGCGACCACGTCGGCACCACGGACCTGGCCGAGAAAGTACGCAGCGCCTTCGCCGACGAAGTGCTGGAAATCGGCAGCCGCTCGCTCACCGCCACCGTCAGCATCGGCGGCGTGCAGATCGGCGAGAGGATCGCCAGCGTCACCGCGGTGCTCGCCAAGGCCAGCTCGGGCGTGCAGTCGACGATCGGTGTTGGCGGCAACCGCGTCGAACTGTTCGATCCGGGTGCGGTCGACCGCGCCGAGGAAGCACGCATCGAGGCCTGGGTCGCACGCATCCGCGATGCGCTGGACGGCGACCGCTTCCTGATGAACTTCCAGCCGCTGATCAGCCTGCACGGCGCACCCGGCGAGATGTACGAAGCCTACCTGCGCATGCAGGGCGACGAGCCGGGCGAACTGGTGCAGCCGCTGACCTTCCTGCAGATCGCCGAGGAACACGGCCTGCTGTGGGAGATCGACCGCTGGGTGGTGGGCAAGGCAATCCAGGTCGTCGGCGACCGCCAGCGCAGCGGCAAGCGCACCACCATGCTGGTCAAGATCACCCAGGCTTCGCTGCAGGACGACAGCCTGCTGCGCCACATCGAGGAAAAGCTGGCCAAGCACGGCACCGACGGCAGCCTGCTGGTGCTGCAGTTGCCGGAAGCCAAGGTGTTCACCAACCTGCGCGCGGCGCAGGAGTTCCAGACCAAGGTGGCCAAGTTCGGCATCCGGGTCGGGCTGGAGCAGTTCGGCGCCGGCCTCAACTCGTTCCAGTTGCTGAGCCACTTCGATGCGGCCCTGCTCAAGATCGATCGCGGCTTCATGCAGGACCTGCCGACCAGCCCCGACCACCAGCAGCGCATCCGTGAGATCGCCGACAAGGCGCACGAACTGGGCAAGCAGACCATCGCCGAGTTCGTGCAGGACGCCGGCAGCATGACCATCCTGTTCAGTGCCGGCATCGATTACGCACAGGGCCATTTCCTGGCCGCGGCCAGTCCCGACATGGACTACGAGTTCGAGTAAGGACTTGCGCGCCCCACAAAAAAGCCCGCCTTCTGGCGGGCTTTTTCTTGCCGAGGATGTGTGGCCTCTCAGCCCACCACGGTGCCGCGTACTTGTTCGACCGGTGCATTGCGCAGGGTCTGGATGCGCTCCTCCAGCGGCGGATGGCTCATCAGCAGCTTGCGCAGGCCATGGCCGACCGCACCGCTGATGCCGAACGCCTGCACGGTCTTGGGCAGCGTGCTCTCGCCGTAGGTCTGCGACAGGCGCTCCAGCGCCGCGATCATCTTGTCGCGGCCCGCCAGGCGCGCACCGCCGGCGTCGGCGCGGAACTCGCGGTAACGCGAGAACCACATCGCGATCATGCTGGCGAACAGGCCGAACACCATGTCCAGCACGAACACGATCACGTGGTAGCCGATGCCCGTTCCGCCCTCGCGGTTGCCGCTCAGATAGCTGTCGATGACGCGTCCGACCACGCGCGCCAGCACGATCACGAACGTGTTCAGCACGCCCTGGATCAGCGCCATCGTCACCATGTCGCCGTTGGCGACGTGGCTGACCTCATGGCCCAGCACCGCCTCGGCCTCGTCGCGGTTCATCGCCCGCAGCAGGCCGGTCGACACAGCGACCAGCGAGTTGTTGCGCGTCGGGCCGGTGGCGAAGGCATTGATCTCCGGGCCGTCGTAGATGGCCACTTCCGGCATCTTGATACCGGCCGCCTCGGCTTGGCGGCGCACGGTATTGACCAGCCACTGCTCGGACTCGTTGCGCGGCTGCTCGATCACGTGGGCGCCGGTGCTGCGCTTGGCGATCCACTTGGATGTCAGCAGCGAGATGAACGAGCCGCCGAAGCCGAAGATGGTGGCCATGACCAGCAGGCCGGCCTGGCTCTGCGGGTTGATGCCGAACACCGCCATCACGATGCTGAGCAATGCCAGCACCGCGAGATTGGTGGCCAGGAACAGGGCGATACGCTTGAACATGATGGAAACCTTTCGCGCCCCATGCGCGTCTGACAATGAAAATGTGGCAGGCTGGCGTTGAATTCAAGTGAAATGATCCCTTGAAACCGCCGTGCGCCGCTTTGCACTCCGAGTCCGCAGTGCCCGCAAATCCCATACCGCCCGCCACCGCCTACCGTGGCCGCTTCGCCCCCTCGCCCACCGGCGACCTGCATTTCGGCTCGTTGCTGGCCGCCTTCGGCAGCTGGCTGCTGGCACGGCAGGCGGGGGGCACTTGGCTGGTGCGCGTGGAGGACCTCGACCCGCCCCGCGAAGTGCCCGGCGCGGCGGAGCGGCAACTGGCCACGCTGGCCGCGTTTGGCCTGCACAGCGATGAACCGCTCGTCTACCAGAGCGCGCGCGACGAACGCTATCAGGCCGCCATCGAGCGTCTGCTGGAACAGGGCCTGGCATTCGAGTGCCATTGCAGCCGGGCGGCTCTGGCCGCCAATGGTGGCATCCATCGCGCCTGCCTCACGCGCAACCAGCGCGTGGAGCCCGCGATCCGACTGCGCGTGCCCGATGGGAGCGTGGTGACCTTCGACGATCTGGTTCACGGCCGGCAATCCCAGGACGTGGCACGCGAAGTCGGCGACTTCGTGCTCAGGCGCGCCGATGGCTATTGGGCCTATCAGCTTGCGGTGGTGGTCGACGATGCCGAACAGGGCATCACCGACGTGGTGCGCGGCGCCGACCTGCTCGACTCGACGCCCCGGCAGATCCTGCTGCAGCGCGCGCTCGGCCTGCCCTCGCCGCGCTACGCGCACCTGCCGCTGGTGCTGGGCCGGGACGGTCGCAAGCTGTCCAAGTCGGATGCCGCGCTACCGGTCGATTCTCTTGACCCGCTGCCGGCGCTGCGCGCGGCCTGGCGCTGGCTGGGCCAGGCTCCGGATGCACTGGTCGGCGCTGGCAATGTGCCGACGCTGCTCGCGCAGGCGCAGGCTGCTTTCGTGGCGCAGGCCATCCCCGCCCACAGGGCGCGCCTGGACGACACGCCGTCCACGGAAGTCACAATCGCAGACTAGACTCGACTGTGCGGGTTCGAGTCCCTAGGATCGACCCACAAGCGGCTCAGCGCACAACCGCGGCCCTCGTGCCGCAACCGGGAGAAGACTATGCAGTCTCGCGTGGCACTGGTCACCGGCGGCACCGGTGGTATCGGAAGCTCCATCGTTCGCCGCCTGGCCCAGTCGGGCCATCGCGTCGCCACCAACTTTCGCGACGAAGCCAAGGCCAGGGCCTGGCAGTCGCAGATGCGCGAACAGGGCCTGGAGGTCGCCATCGCCCACGGCGACGTGACCTCGGCCGACGGCTCCGCCGACATGGTGCGTGAAGTGGAGCGCCAACTGGGGCCGATCGACATCCTGATCAACAACGCCGGCATCACCCGCGACTCGACCTTCCACAAGATGGACGTGATGCAGTGGAATGATGTCATCGCCACCAACCTCAATTCCTGCTTCAACGTCACCCGCCCGGTGATCGAGGGCATGCGTGAGCGCCGTTGGGGCCGGATCGTGCAGATCAGTTCGATCAATGGTCTCAAGGGCCAGTACGGCCAGGCCAACTACGCCGCCGCGAAAGCCGGCATGCACGGCTTCACCATCTCGCTGGCCAGGGAAAACGCGCGCTTCGGCGTCACCGTCAACACCGTGTCGCCCGGCTATGTGGCCACCGACATGGTGATGGCCGTGCCCGAGGAAGTGCGCGCCAAGATCGTCGCCGATATCCCGACTGGTCGCCTCGGCGCGCCGGAGGAAATCGCCTATGCGGTTTCGTTCCTGGTCGCCGAGGAAGCGGCCTGGATCACCGGTTCCAACCTGGATATCAACGGCGGACACCACATGGGGTGGTGAAGGCCCAAGCTGCGCCCGGAACCCCCACATTGCCAGCGACTTTGGCCCCGCCACGCGCTGTCATTTGCGCTTGCGGCACGAATCGCCCCCTGACCACGGGGGCGGAAGGCTCGCATTTTGAGCGATGGCCTTGGGACCAGTTGCAAGGCCCTTCGCCCTGCGCCATGCTGCGAAGCACCACGATTTAGAGCCAAAGCTCGATGACTTCGATTCGCGTCATCAAGAAGTACCCGAACCGGCGTCTGTACGACACCGAAATCTCGAGCTACATCACCATCGAAGACGTGCGCCAGCTGATCGTCGATGGCGAGGAGTTCGAGGTGCGCGACGCGCGCACGGGCGATGACCTCACCCGCCAGGTGCTGCTGCAGATCATCGCCGAGCACGAGCAGGACGGCGAACCGGTGCTGTCGACCCAATTGCTCAGCCAGATCATCCGGTTCTACGGCGACTCGCTGCAGGGCTTCATGGGCAACTACCTGGAGCGCTCGATGCAGGCCTTCCTCGACCAGCAACAGCAGTTCCGCAACCAGATGGGCGGCGTGATCGGACAGACCCCGTGGGCGATGATGAACCAGCTCACCGAGCGCAACCTGCAGCTGTGGAACGAGTTCCAGCGCAATCTCTCGGGGAACATCGGCCAAAGCCCCAGCGCGGACAACAAGAAGACCGGCAACAAGCGCTGACGCGCCTCCCCGCGTCCAGGAACGACCACCCTCTCCATGAATCCCCGCATCGCTGTCGTCAGCGGCGGCATCGGCGGTCTTGGCACCGCGATCTGCCTGTCGCTCGCCCGTAACGGCCGCCGCGTGATCGCGGCCGACCTCGACCACGATCCCTCCCGCGTCGCCGCGTTCGCCCAGGCGACGCAGGGCCACGACATTCAATTGAGCCCGCTCGACATCACCGACTCGGCGGCCTGTGCGGACCTGGTCCGGCAGATGGAGGACGACCATGGCGCGATCGACGTGCTCGTCAATGCCGCCGGCATCACTCGCGACACGCGCCTGCGCAACATGGAACAGCGCCAGTGGGACGAGGTGATGTCGGTCAACCTCGACGGCGTATTCAACCTGTGCCGGCCCGCGGTCGACGGCATGATCCGGCGCGGGTTCGGGCGCATCGTCAACATCAGCTCGGTCAACGGTCAGACCGGGCAGTTCGGACAGACCAATTACTCCGCAGCCAAAGCGGGCATGCACGGGTTCACGATGGCGCTGGCGCGCGAGGTCGCCCGGCATGGCATCACCGTCAACACGGTGTCGCCTGGCTATTGCGCGACGGCGATGGTGATGGCGCTCAACGAAGACGTTCGCAGCAAGGTCGTCGAAAGCGTGCCAGTGGGCAGGCTCGGCCAGCCCGAGGAAATCGCGCGTGCGGTCGAGTTCCTGGCCGCGGACGATGCCGCCTTCATCACCGGTATCAACCTGCCGGTCAACGGCGGGTTGTTCATGAGTTTCTGACCCGCTCGCGGATACAAACTCACGGATAAAAAAGCCGGCCCAGGGCCGGCTTTTTCGTTTGCGCACAACGCGCTCACCGCAGCGGCGCCTGCCCCTGGCAG
The DNA here is from genome assembly GCA_036525015.1 of Lysobacter sp. Taxonomy (GTDB): domain Bacteria; phylum Pseudomonadota; class Gammaproteobacteria; order Xanthomonadales; family Xanthomonadaceae; genus Lysobacter_J. The sequence continues at coordinate 6,474 of DATDBD010000007.1, read as the reverse complement.
TACTTGGCGTAGTACTGCTCGGCCTGCGGCATCAGCGATTGCAGGTGCTCGATGCGGTTGGCGGGATCGGGGTGCGTGGAGGCGAACTCCGGCGGGCGTTCGCCGCCTTCCAACTGCGACATGCGCTCCCACAACGGGATCGCCTCGCGAGGATTGAAGCAGGCGGCCGCGGCGAGCATCAGCCCGACCTGGTCGGCCTGGCTCTCGTGGTTTCGTCCGTACGGCAGGATCAGGCCGTACTGCGCACCCGCACCCAGCGCGGCCATGACCGCCTGTTGCTGTTGCGGATCCATGCCGCCCAGCGCGACACCGGCGGCCATCTGCCCCATCTGCACGAGCTTCTGCTGGGCCATGCGCTGCGACCCGTGGCGCAGCAAGGCATGTGCGATCTCATGCCCCATCACCACCGCCATCGCGTCCTGGTTCTGCGTGATGGGGAGCAGGCCGGTGTAGACCGCCATCTTTCCGCCCGGCAGGCAGAACGCATTGGCCTGGTCGGACTGGATCACCGCCACATCCCACTGGAAGTTCTGGTGATCAGTCGGCGCCTGCTGTCCGTACTGCGCGGCGAGATCGGCAGTCACCTGCGGCACCCGTTGGACCAGCCGTTGCGCGATCTCGCGGATCTGCCGGCTTACCTGGGCATCGGGAGGCAGCAACGCACCCTGGGCGTTGGCTTCGCCGACCACTTGCTGGAATGCCTGGGCGCCAAGCTGCACTTCTTCCTCGGCGGTCGCTCCGTAGTGCGCTTTCTCACCCGTATAGGGATCGACCCTGGCGCTGCCGAACCACTGCCAGGCCGCATAGCCGGCGAACAGGATCAAAATCCACCAGCGGATGCCACCGAAGCCGCGGCGCGGCCTGCCTTGCCCGCCGTAGCTGCTTCCCATTGGATCGACCCTCATCTGCACACTCCTTCGTCAGATATCGCGCGCCACGCGGAAACCGGTGCGCGCGGTGGTTGAATTGGCCTCGCCGCTCATGCGCCACGACGAGCGGGTCTGTTCAGGCGAACTGGCCCACGAACCGCCGCGCGCCACGCGCTGGCGGCAACCGGGATTGACCCAGGCTTCGCCGCCGCGTGGGGCACGCCGATAGGTATCGTGCCAGCAATCGGCGACCCATTCGCTGACATTGCCGTCCACGTCGTGAAGGCCGAATGCATTGGCCGCGTAGCGCCCGACCGGCGCGGGACCCCAGGCACCATCGCCGTAGCCGGCAAAGGCATTGCGCCAGCGCCGCCCGCTGGGCGATTTATCCAATGCACCGGTGAAATTTCCCGTGTTGGCCGGCGGCGTGCCACCGCCCCACGGATAAAGCCCCCGTCCGCCGGCGCGCAGCGCGTACTCGAATTCGGCTTCGCTGAGCAGCCGGTAGCGCTGGCCGGTCTGTTCCGACAGCCACTGCGCGTAGGCCATGGCGTCCTTGGCGCTGACATGCACTACCGGCAACGAGTCGGCAGCGCGGTTGCCGGTGTAGTCGGACTGCCAGTCGACATTGCCGCGACGCACGAAGTTGCCGCTGCGCTCGTCGTAGGCCGTCGAATAGCCGCGCCGCGTCGATCGCGACCGGTGGCCGCTGGCGAGTACGAAGCGGCGGAATTCGCCGACGGTGATCTCGAAGCGGGACACCGCAAGACCGCGCTCGAAACGGATATTGCGCGCAGGACGCTCGCTGACCTCGCCCGGTTCGCCCTCCTCCGCGCCCATGCGAAATGCCCCGTGCGGTATCACCGCCATCTGCGGGCCACGGCCGCCATTGCGGATCGCATCGGTGAACACCTGACCCGGACGGAACAAGCCGTAATGCGTGGCCAGGTCGATGCGCTGACGCAATTCCGCCGCCGCCGGATCGGCGCTGGGCGCAATACGCAGCATTGTCGCCAGGTGCGAGCGCGCCTCGTTGATTCCATCCGCGCGCGACAGGGCCGCCAGGCCCATGTCGCGCAGGCGACCGACGCGCACCATGCGCTGCATGGCGATGCGGCCGCGTGCGTCGTCGACCGCGGCGAAACCGGGCCGGACCTTGCCGGCCTGGTCGAGCCAACGCGCGGCGGTGACATAGTCGTCGGCCGAGGCGGACAGCTCAGCGCGGCGGATCAGCGTGCTTTCCGCGGCTGCCATCCCCTGCATCGCCCGGACGTCGCCGGGACGCAGGCGCAATGCCTCGCGAAAGTGCGCCATGGCACCGGCGTTGCCGTTCTCGCCGAGGCGATCGGCATTGAGCTCGTCCTCGCCGAGCCGGTTGGCTTCCTGCGCGTCGTCGGCACGGTCCAACCGTTCCAGGAACGACGCCACCTGTTCGTCTCCCGGCGCCGCCACGCGCGCCACGGCGGCGAGTTCGTGTGCACGACGCAGCGACAGCGGGTCATCGTCGATGCCGGCCAGCTCCGCATCGCCCTGTTTCACCAGCGCCACCACGGCGCGCTGCAGGCCCCGCTGGATCGCCGCGTCTTCCGGTGCATGCGCACGCAGGGCCAGGTACAACGGAATGGCCGCTTCCGCATCGCCGAACAAGCGGTCCTCATCCAGCGCGGAGGCCGCCTCCTTGCGCAATTTCGCGGCATTGTCGTCCGTGACTGCGATAACCGGAGCCTGCCAGGGCGGCACCGGCGATACCGCCTGGTCGGCGCTGACGGTCACGATCGGCGTTCTCGCCGGCACGCTTTCGGTACGCGCATCCTTCCCGGCCTGGTCCCGCGAGCAACCGGCGAGTATCCCCGCCAGCATCACTCCCGCCAGAGCCGCGCTCGACCACCCGGCAACGACATGTACGCGCAATCGCCCTCCTGACCTGCCAATCTGAACCGACGGCCCGAACCGGGCCCGCCGAAAGTAGGCTATTGTCGCCCGCCCCGGCAACCTCGCCCGCCCTGCCCGCCTCTATCGTGTCCATCTGGATCAACACCCCCGCCGCGCTGCACGCCCACCTCGATCGTCGCCCCGCGCGCATCGGCCTGGATACCGAGTTCGTCCGCGAACGCACCTTCTGGCCGCAACTGGCCCTGGTGCAGATCGCGATCGAGAACGGCCACGACGGCAAGGGCGAGACGCCCCAGGGCGAAACCATCCTGTTGATCGACCCGCTCGCGCCCGGCATGGCGCAGGCGCTGGTGCCGGTGCTGAGCGATCCGTCGATCCTGAAGATCATGCACAGCCCCAGCGAGGACCTGGTCGCCTTCCGCCACACCTGCGGCGTCGTCCCCAAGCCGCTGTTCGACACGCAGCAGGCCGCGGCGCTGGCCGGCGTCGGCGGCGGACTGGGCTACCAGAAGCTGGTGGAACAACTCACCGGCGTCGCGCTGGAAAAGGGCGAAACGCGCTCGGACTGGCTGCGTCGCCCGCTCTCGCCCTCGCAGCTCGAATACGCCGCCGACGACGTGCGCCATCTGTTCGAGATGCACGACATCCTCGACGGCATGCTCGACAAGCTCGACCGCCGCGCCTGGCTGGCGGAAGACGCCACCCGCATCGTGGTCAATGCCGAGAACGAGGCGCCCGAGCGCTGGCCGCACCTGTCGCTGCGCAGCGCGCAGTTCCTCGATCGCGAATCGCAGCGCCGCCTGGTGCGTCTGCTGCGCTGGCGCGACACCTACGCTCGCGACAACGACCGCCCGCGCAACTGGGTGTTGGACAACGAACTCGCCGTCGCGCTCGCCCGCAAGCCTCCGGCCGACCGGCAGGCGCTGCAGGACCAGCTCGATGCGCACCCCAAGGCCCCACGCAAGCTCGGCGACACGATCTGGCGCGTGCTCAACACGCCGCTGGCCGATGAGGACCAGACGCCCGACTCCACCGTCGCCGAAACCCGCGACAAGCAGCAGTTGCGCCGTCTGCAGGACGCGGTGGCCGCCCGCAGCGCCGCGCTCGGCCTGCCCGACGGCGTACTCGCGTCGCGGCGCTGGCTGGAAGCGTTGATGGACCAGGGCACCTGGCCCGACGCCCTGACCGGCTGGCGACGCGCCGCGCTGGAAGCGGATTTGACGCCGCTGCTCGGCGCACAGGACTGACCAGTCCGGACACGGCCATGTCCCGCAAGAAGACCTCGACCGATGACGTGCTCAAGGCCCTGCGCGAGTTCGGCCTCTCTTACCCCGGTGCACACACCAAGAGCCCTTGGCCCGGGCACCTCGATCTGGCGGTGAAGGACAAGACCTTCGCCTACCTGAGCATCGAGGGCGAACCTTTCAGCATCAGCTGCAAGCTGCCGCAGACCCACGCCGAAGCACTGTGGCTTCCTTTCGCCAAGCCCACCGGCTACGGCTTGGGCAAGAGTGGCTGGGTCACCGCCACGTTCGAAGCCGGCGACGAACCGCCGCTGGAAATGTTCAAGGCCTGGATCGACGAGAGCTATCGCGCGCAGGCGCCGAAGAAGCTGGTCAAGAGCCTCGACGCTTAGGACGGGCTTCGGGCCCCATAGGCATAAGTTCATCGCCTGCGGTCAAAACACGCACGCGGTCCGGAATGGGATCCGGACCGCGTGCGTCGTTACGATCAGTACGAAGCCAGCACCGTCACGTTGCTCGCCGCCGCCACGCCGACCATGCGCAGGTAGTAGGTTCCCGCGGCCGGATTGCTCAGCACCATCGCCTCGGCATTGCCCAGTCGCGCCGACGACATCAGGTAGCTCGTCGTGGTCGGCAGGACGTTGCGCGCCACGTACAGGGACACATCGCCGGTACCGCCGTAACTGCGCAGATTGAGGCTGCGCACGCCGGCCGGAACGGTGAACCTGTAAAGCGCGCCCTCGCCTACCGCGACACCTTGGGATGGCAACGGCGCACGGTTGATCAACGGCGTTGCCAGGTCCTCCTCGCGCACGCCGGCGATGGCGACCGCAACCGCGGCCGGCGCATCGACGATGCCCGTGCCAACCTGCTGCGAGAGCGGCGGCACAATCGCGAACGGCTTGGTCTTCGCGCGCAGCACCGCCTTGACCAGCGCTGGCGTCAGCGGCGCGTGGCCAGCAGCGACCGAAGCGCTTTGCATCAGCGCGACCACACCGGCCACGTGCGGGGCCGCCATCGAGGTGCCGATCATCCCGCGCAGTACATCGCCCGTCGGCGAAGCCACCGGCGTCGTGCGGCTGCTGTTGCCCAGCGACCAGATCCACGCGGTGTCGCCGTCGCTGCCGGAGGTGGCATTGCCGCCGGGAGCCGACAGCGTCACCGCCGGACCGTAGTTGGAGAAGTAGGAACGACCGCCATCGATGCCGGTGGCTCCTACCGTGATCACGCCTGAGCAGCCCGCCGGCGAGAAGTTCTGGGCATTCATGTTGTTGTTGCCGGCGGCCACGACTACCGTTGTGCCTCGTGAGAGCGCGCCGTTGATGGCATCCTGCGTGGCCGGATCTTCATCGCAGCGGTAACCGCCGCCCAGGCTCATGTTGACCACTTCGGCCGGTGTCGGATTTTCCGGCACGCCGGGCACGGACCCACCCGAAGCCCAGGTCAGGCCATCGGCGATGTCCGAGGTCAGGCCGCCGCACTTGCCGAGCACGCGCACAGGCTGGACCTTCGCACCATATGCGACGCCGGCGACGCCGATGGCGTTGTTGGTGACCGCCGCGACGGTGCCGGCCACGTGCGTGCCGTGCCAGGAACTGTCCGACACGAAGCCGGAGCAGAACCCTTCGCTGCCGTCGAGGAAGTCGCCCGGATCGTGCGCATCGGCGTCGCGGCCGTCACCGTCGGCGGCTACGTCGGGATACAGCTGGCCGTCCTCCGTCTGGCCGTACCAGCTGATGAAGTCGTAACCGGGAACGAGGTTCGCGGCAAGATCGCGATGGTCGACATAACCGGTGTCGATCACCGCGACGACCACGCCGGTACCGGTCGACCCTTCCCATGCCGTGGGTGCACCGATGCCGGCGACGGGATCGGTGTAGTCCCATTGCAGATCGGCGAAGTGCGGATCGTTCGGGATGACGTCCTGCTTGTACTTGATGTAATCCGGCTGGGCATAGACCACCGCCGGATCGTTGCGCAGCTTCGCCAACAGCGCGTTCGCTTCGGCGGCATCGAGCGGCCGCGAGCTGGTCAGCACATCGCCGCCGGTGGCCATGCGGCGCACGTGCCGCATCTGCAGCGGCTTGGCCGCACTGCGTGCCGTAGCCGCGACCTGCACCAGGCCCGCACCCTTCGCCGCCGTGTTCGCCAGCTGCTCCATCGCCGCAGTGGTCCGGCGCGCGCCGTTGGCTGTGCGGTACTTGACGATGAAACGATTGAAACGTCTCTGCACCGGCGCGCGATCCGGGGTGTAGCGCACCACGCTGCTCGGCGCGGCCTTGGTGCTCGGTTTCACGGCCTGGCTGACTTCGGCCGCGTCGGTAGTAGCGGCCACGCCGCCGATCAGGCCCAGCAGGGCCATGTGTTGGATGAGCTTCATGAGTAATCCCGATTTATGGCGCCGCCACGCAGGCGCGGCGGCGCCTGGAGTGGTCAGAGGTCGAGGCCGAAGCCGATGCCGGCCGAGC
>DATDBD010000006.1:0-7668 GCA_036525015.1 Lysobacter sp. | reverse complement strand
CAAAAAGGCCCGCCTGATGGCGAGCCTTTTTGTTTCAAATCTGGCGCCCGAAGTTGGACTCGAACCAACGACCCCCTGATTAACAGTCAAGTGCTCTAACCGGCTGAGCTATTCGGGCGGGGCTGCATATGATGCTTGGCCCAGGGCGCCTGGTCAACCCCGGTTAGCCCACATTGCCGCCACGCCGAATGCTCATCCTGATCAAAATACTGGCGGTCCGGACTGACTCGGGCACGTCACCCAGGTCGACGACCACGACGGCGCCGCATTGGAACCATTGCCCGAACACTGGTAACGACTATTGGGAGAGTTGGTGTTGCCGCCCGGGTTCGGATAGTTCTGCGGGCACAGATAGGTGGGGCTGCCGAAGCTCGCGGTGATGGTGTCGCCGTTATCGATGGCGGAAACATTCACTTCTGTGTACTCACCCACCGGAATCACGCCAACCTCATCGGGGTTGGTGACGGTACCCGTCGTGCTACTGAACGTGGCCGACCCGTTGCTGGAACTGAATGCCGTGACGTCGTAGTCGATGCGGTAGGGCATCGTCGTGTTGCCGTTGTTGCGGCACGGGTTCGGGATGTCGATGGTGCCGCTCTTGTTGTAATTGCCGACGCGCACCGACAGCGCACTGGGCAGGTTTTCACCCTGCTGGGTGGTGCACGGGAACGGATGGCTGCCACTGCAGGTATCGCTGCGCGTGCCGTACGTGAAGCCGGCCTGCGGCGGGTCGTTGCTGGCGATGGCGTAGCCGCCGAAGTTGACGTAGAAGGTGCCGCCAGGCTGCCCGCCCCCACTGTTGCTGCTGACACGGAATGCCTGGGAGTCGCGCCAGAACCCCGTCACGTCGGGGTTGTAGATCGGCTCGTCCTCGTTGGGGCTGATGTCGCCAAAGATCGCGATGCCCGAGTTGGACGAGCCCACGCGCGCGTAGACATCGGTGACCTGGTTGGGCGTGGGATTGCTGCCCGGGGTGACCTTTCCTCGCACCGGGGTGTCGATCACGATCGAAGTGGAGAAGTCGTCGTTGCTTACCTTCACCTGGTTGCCGGTGATCGGCGTCCACTCCGCAATTTCGGTCAGGTTGATGGAAGTGAACGGCAGGATCTTGAGGACGCAATCCCTCAGTTGCGCCGCAGTCGCCGCTGTGCCGCTGCTGCCCTGACAACTGCTCTTGGCATCAGCCACGGCATCGACCGCCTCCTGCTCCAGGTAGTCGATATACAGGCCGCGCGCATGCAACCACTTGGTGTCGTTGGTGGCACGGATGCTGACTTCGGCAGGATCATCCAACTGATGAGCCGTTGCATCGGTGCCTGGTGCCGGCGAAATGCGGTTGTTGTAGACCGTGAGCGCCGTGGTCACGCTTGGCGACTGGCTGACGTAGCGATTGTTCAGATAGTCCAGGACGAAATTCTGGTAATTGGTGACGGCAACGCCACCCGGCGCCGAGCTGCTGGCGCTGTTGGCGGTCGCCAACAAGTTGGTGTAGTCGTTGGACAGGTCAGCCGCGACATCGAAGATGCCATCCACGCGGATCAGGCGACATGCTTCCAGATAGTCCTGCCCGGTGGACGCGATCTCGAACACGCCGTTGTTCAGCCGGTAGTGCCGGTGGACTGTCAGGCGCGGCGAGAACTTCGGGTCGGGCGTGTTGACCGGGTCATGGTGGCTGTTGCAGCAGGCAGTGCAATAACGGCTTTGCGTGACGCCGCTGGCGGCGCGCGCAGGCGCGGTGTAGCTCGCCAGGACTGGAGCCGTATAGCGAATGCCGTTCCAGTACGTCGGCCGGTAGACCGGTGTGGTGGTCGGCGAATTAGTGCAAGTACAACCGACCACCGAGGTTTCCACGCGGGTCTGCGCCTGCGCGACACCGCCACTGAGGCCGGCATACGTCAGGACGTCATAGCGCGTCTCAACCGCGTCGTCGCCCGTGCGGGAGACATTGACCGGCTTGGGATTGGTAGCTGCGGTCGAGGTTCCGTCGCCGACGGCGATGGGGATGACGCCGCCTTCCGTGCTCGGATCGAAGATGTTCACCTTGGGGCCGCGCGACCGCCCGCTGCGTGAGCGCTGGTTGCGCGCCGAATCCTGCGGATCGATGCCGGCGATGGCGTCCTCCATCCGCACGGCTCGCGCTTGTCCCGAGGCATCGGTCCAGGTCACCGCCATCTCGACGGTCTTGAACTCACGATTGGGCGCGTAGGCCGCGGGCAATGCACCCGTCACCGTGCCGTACTGCTGGAAGGTCGTGCCACCGCCCGCCACCGGAACGGCATAGCGCTTTACCGTCCAGGACCGGGTAAAGGACGTGCCATCGACCGTCGTGGCCGTGTCCGACCCCGTGTTGAGGCCCTGGTACTGGGCCATGCTCATGAACGAGCGCATGTCCTCCAGCTTGCCCTTGGCCAGGGCCAGGCCGATGGACTGTGCCTTGACCTCGGCCGAAGCCTGGAAGATCCGGCTCTGCAATGCGGCCAGAGCCAGCAGGCCGAACGAAAGAACCACCACGGCGATCAGCACTTCCAGCAGGCTGAAGCCGCGGGCGCGTCGATACGGGGAATGGAATTTCATGGGAGCGCCCTCAGATTCCGCTCTGGCTGTCGAGCCAGCTGCCCGTCACACGGCCGAACTTGACACTGTCCGGAATCGCACCGCCGGCATTGCCGGAGGCGCTCGTGTTGTCGTAGATCAAGTCGATGCTGCCGGTGATGTTGACGTCGCCCTCCACCGCCAGCGAGCCGAAGATCTTCACGTTGCCGTTTCCGCGCACTTCCGCCGTATTGTCGTTGCTGCGGGCGAACAGCATGCCGAAGAAATCCACGTTGCCGTTGATCCTGACTTCACCATCGACCACGAGGATGACGGAAGCAGTCGCCGAGCCCGTCGAATTCAGATCGCAGTCGCCGGTGACGTAGAAGATGCCGCTCGACGACGTGCCCAGGCTGCTGCAGTTCGGCAGGACGGTGGCGTTGTAGTCGTTGATCAGCGCAAATGCCGCGCAGTTGTCCGTCCCGCTGGGTCCGCAGTTGTTCAGCACCGTCGAGCCGCCTTCGGCCATGACGTAGTCGACGTCGAAGATGTATTCGAACAACGAGTCGTCGCTCGGATCGTTGGGGTCGTCGTAGGGGTCGCGCGGGAAGAAGGTGATATCGGGTAGCGCTCCGCAGCCGCCGTCGCGATCAAGGATATCCAGGCTCTCCTTGCGCACGCTCTGGGAGTGGCCGGAGAGGAAGTCGACGCCGCTCGCGCTGACCGCCGGGCAGCCGCAGGCATTGTTCGACGTCGCGCAGGTGGTCTTGAGGTCCGTACGGGGCGTGGACTGCAGGTATTCGCCCAGGTGGCAGGTGCTGACGCTACCCAGCCCACCCGCACCGCAGGCACTGGGGCCGCTGCTGCCGATGTCGATGTCATTGGGCGACCAGATCGACGCCGCAACACCGTAACCGCCCGCATTCGGGGCCGCGACGATCTGGGCGTTACCCAGGCCTTCCGCCACACCCGAGGCGATCAGCGGCACCGGTGCGGACGGATTCATCGTCATCGCCGTGGCCCAGGTCTCCTTGACCGTCGCCGCGGCACTTTCGCCGGCGACCTGCGCATTTGCGATCAGCGTGACGGCGACATTGCCTGCTGCGGTCGGGCTGAGCTGGCACTCCGGCACGGTCGGATTGGTGGTCGAGTAGCCCACGCGGCACAGCAATGCGTTGAGCGTGGTCGTTCCGTTGAACCGGCTGCTGGTATCGGCGCCGGTGAGGATGCCGCCTACCGAAGCGGTCAACGTACCGTAGGGGATGCCTTCAACTGCCGGCGTGGAGACGTCGTTGTCGTAGTAGTACAGACCCGCGCGACGGACCGGATCACGCTCCGCCGAGCACGGATGGCCCGCGGCGAGTGCGCCGCTCGGACAAGCCACCCAGCGCCGCGTGCCTCCGGTGAGCCAACCGCCAATCGCGGTCTTGACCACCACGGCCCGATTGGCGTTGAGGAACTGTCCGCCGAGACTGACGGCATATTCGGCCATCTGCTCGGTCGACACGGCGCGGTTCTGGTTCGTCGTCGTGCGTTGCTCGAAGAACGCAACGTTGGTCGCGAACAGCACGATGACAGTGACGATGCCCAACAGGATCAGGGTGATCGCCAGCGTGGTGATGCCTCGCTGCGATTGGGGCCGCTGCCGTGGAAAGTGGGGGTTTCGCGCGTTCATCCTGTTATCCCTTTACGTCCCGTTCGGAACGGCGATGCAATTGGTTGAGGCGGCGGCTCGGACGCAATCCGCACGTACGCGCACTTCGGCGGTGATGGAGCGGGACACACCCGGCATGGAGACCAGCGATCCGGTCAGCGTGACTTGCATCTTGCGCAGCTGCATGGGCAACACCGCGTTGCCGGCAGCCCCGATCAGGCCCGGCACGCCACCGGCCACGGGCCGATCGTTCACTACCTGGAATGCGGTGATGTCGACCACGCGCGGGTCCGACAAAGGACACCAGCCACCGCTGCTGCAGGCAGCCGGATAGCTGGAATAATCGACCGCCGCGCCACCGCAGTCCGGCTGCACTCCGGTCTCGCTCTCGGCCATCTCCAGCACGCCCACCTGGCGGCCGTTGATGGTCGCTACGACACGGCGGATGCCACGAACCTCGCCGTTATCGAGGTTCAGCACGCCCATCCCGCCGTTCTCGCGATCGTAAGCGTAGATCGCACAGGAACCGTTGGTGCTCAGGAAGATTCTGGAGAAAGGCGAGGCCGCGGTGAACGTCGGCGGCCGCGAAATGTAGCGCATCGCGTCCTCGTCATAGCCCGCCCGCCTGAGGTCGTCGGTGGCCGTCTCCAGGCTGGTCCGCAGTTCCTGGGTCAGGCGCGTCGAACGCACGTACTCGGAATTGGCCCGGATGCTGGACAGCGCGAAGGCCAGCACGGCACCGACCACGATCATCCCGGCGACCAGCGCCACCATCAATTCCACCAGCGTGAAGCCGGCCTGTTTGCGCGCTGCGGCCATCATCAGCATCCTCGATCCAGGTACTCGGGAATCTTGGAAGGCGCCGCCGCCGGCTGGCAGGAGGTCGCACGTCCGTTGCGGTCGACGATCACGTCGAGCCTGTAGTCCTGCGACCCGATCGGTGCGCGCAGGGAAATGCGACCGGCGTCGCCGGCTTGCGTAAGGTTGGCGCGCTTGGGATTGATGACGATCACGCCATCGGTATCCGAATCGGTGTCGCCTATGGTCGGATTCGTCGGCACCCTCACCCCGCGCCACTCGCTTTGGGCGGCAGGGTAGGCGCTGACATCGCAGACGCCCGCGGTGAAGCAGTCGCAGGGCGTGTCATCGCTCGGGTCGGTGGTGGTCGCCGCGCCAATGCAGAAGTTGCCAGCCACGTTGGTCCTGAAACCCACCTTCACATCGGAATTGCGACGCAGTGCCTCAAATCGCGCATCGCCCACGAAGGACACGACCTGGTCGGCGGCGCCACGCAACGCACTGCGTTGGCGGAAATCGGTGAAGGTCGGAACCGCAAGCACGGCGAGGATCGCCAACACGGCGAGCGTCACCATCAATTCCACCAAGGTAAATCCGTTTGTCTTTGCCGCGTGCATGGCCTGGACCCCTTTTCCCATGCCATCTAAGCAAGACGGGGAGCCAGCGGCAATGTCCTGCCGGACGAACGGGCCCGCGGGCTGGACGAACGCCCCGCGCAGTCGCGATAGACCGACCAACGGGTGCTACGATTCCGCATCGAGGTTTTGGGGACCCTGCGATGAAACAGTCAGGCTTTACGTTGATCGAACTGGTGGTCGTGATCGCCATCGTCGGCATTCTTGCCGCCATCGCGATTCCCACCTTTTCGGAACAGATCAGGAAGAGCCGCCGTTCGGAGGCCGTCACGATTTTGGGCGATCTGCAGCTTCGCCAGGAACGCTGGCGGTCCAACCACACCACCTACGGCACCATGGCGGAAGTCACGGGCACAACGGCCGCGTTGTTCAATGGCGCGCAAGGCAATTACGACTTCGCCGTTACGGTGAATTCCGCAACGGCTTATACGCTGACCGCTACACCGAAGGGTGCGCAATCCGGCGACCGTTGCGGCACTTTCACGATCGCTTTGGACGTGTCTGCACGCCCGGGGCTGCCACCGCAGAAGAGCGCCAGCGGCGGCGGCAGCAACTGCCTGTAACCGATCAGGCCAGGACCCGGTAACAGGGCCTGTACTCCCCGGCGATCTTCATCCGCCGCTGCTCGACGAACGCCCTGAGCAACGCATCCAGCGACTGCATCATGCCGGGGTCGCCATGGATCTCGAACGGACCATGCGCCTCGATGCGGCGCATGCCGTCTTCCTTGACGTTGCCGGCCACGATGCCGGAGAAGGCGCGCCGCAGGTCGGCGGCCAGCTCATGCGGCTTGCGGCCGTGGTGCAGGTCGAGTGTCGCCATGGCCTCGTGCGACGGTACGAACGGGCGCTGGAATTCCACCGGCACCTTGAGCGACCAGTTGAAGAAGAACGAGTCCTTGTGGGCGATGCGGTTCTCGCGCACTTTGCGGATGCCGGACGCCATGCGCTTGGCCACGGCAATCGGGTCGCCGATCACGATTTCGTAGCGTGAAGTGGCCGCCTCGCCCAGCGTCAGCCGCAGGAACTTGTCGATCTGCTCGAAGTAAGGCGCCGAAGCGGACGGCCCGGTGAAGATCAGCGGGAACGGCAGTCCCTCGTTCTCCTCGCGCAACAGGATGCCCAGCAGGTAGAGGATCTCCTCGGCCGTGCCGACGCCGCCCGGGAACACGATGATGCCGTGGCCGAGCCGGACGAAGGCCTCCAGGCGCTTCTCGATGTCCGGCATGATCACCAGGTGGTTGACGATCGGGTTGGGCGACTCGGCCGCGATGATGCCCGGCTCGGTGATGCCGATGTAGCGGCTGCGGCGCTGGCGCTGCTTGGCGTGAGCGATCGTGGCGCCCTTCATCGGGCCCTTCATCGCCCCCGGGCCGCAGCCGGTGCAGATGTCCAGGCCGCGCAGGCCCAGTTCGTACCCGACCTGCTTGGTGTAGACGTACTCGTCACGCGAGATGGAATGGCCGCCCCAGCACACCACCAGGTTCGGCTCGGTCGGGTGCAGGATGCGGGCGTTGCGCAGCAGGCCAAACACGGCATCGGTGATGCCGTCGGTGCTTTCCAGGTCGCGGCCGCTGTCGGGGCGAAGCTCGATCGCGGTATAGGCCAAGTCGCGCACCACGGCGAACAGCAAGTCGGCGACGCCGTGGATGATCTCTCCGTCAACGAAGGCCATCGCCGGCGCATGGGCCAGATCGATGCGGACGCCGCGGTCCTGCTGGTGCACCTGGATGTCGAAATCGGGATACAGCTCGCGCGCCGCGCGCGGGTCGTCGGACGCGCTGCCGCTGGTCAGCACGGCCAGCGCGCATCGGCGCAACAGGTCGTGCATGCCGGTGGAGGCATCGCGCAGGCGTGCGACTTCGTCGCGGGACAGCACGTCGAGCCCGCCGCGAGGATAGATACGGGCGTTGACAGTGGGGAGGGTGGTGTCGATTTTGGCGCTCATCTTTCTCTTTCTTTCGTCGTGTTATCGGCTACGACTCTAGCGCAGCCGCCCCCACAAAAGAAAACGGCCGGGGATCCCCGGCCGTTTTCTGTACAGCTTGTG
>DATDBD010000005.1:0-4705 GCA_036525015.1 Lysobacter sp. | reverse complement strand
TCGGTTTGCGCTCGCGTACAACCGCTTCCCGGAACCGTTCGGCTTCTACGTGCTGGAGTCCGTCCACAACGGCTGCCCGGTGTACACCAACGGGGTCGGCAACAATCGCTTCCTGCTGCCGCCCGAGCACGGCATCCACGTGTTGGAAACGCCGGCGATGACGCCCGCGGCCGACGGTCGTCAGGACGCGGAGGCCTATCGCGGTGTCGCCGAACGCATTCTCGCCGACCTGGGTCAGGGCGATGCCATGGCCGCGCAGTGCCAGCGCGGCTCGGCGCTGATCGACCGGCAGTGGTCGCTTGCGGCGTTCGAGCAGAGCCTGCTGGCCGCGTTGGATCGCCTGGAACGCCCGCTGCCGCCCGAGCCCGATTTCGAAGCCCTGCAGGTCCAGCTCAGTCCGCTCGTCCGCCACGTGGATTGGGAAACGGGCCGCTGCCTCAACGACTACGCCAGCACAACGTTGCGGCCGCAGGCCTTGGCAGCGGCGAAGGCGTTGCTCGGGCGCCGCTGCGCCGAGCTGGCCTCGGACGAGATGGACCGCATCGAATCCACCCATCGCCTGTTTGCCGGCGGCCTACTGACATTGGCGCCCGCAACTCCTGCTTCGTGACACGCCGCAATGCCTACCTAACCTGCGCCTGCGTCAACGCAGGGCGCACGCTTGACGGCGGTCCAGCGCAATCTCCGCGCCAGTGGCCGTAACGCAAAAGCCCCGCCGAAGCGGGGCTTTTTCAATCATCTGCCGGTGAACATCGACGACTACTTGTTTGCGTCCTGCACGCCTTTGTCGACCACCAGCTTCACGACGACCTTGCGTGCGTCGGCATTGCTGCCCGAACCGGCGTCGGCGGCAACACCCATGCCGGCGCCCGCGCGCACACGCCCTGGTGCCAGGCCGGCCTGCTGTCGCAGGAAGTTTTCCACCGCGTTGGCGCGCATCGTGCTGAGCTTCTGATTTGCCGCGGCGTCGCCGGTCGAGTCGGTAAACCCCTGCAGCACGACCTGGTAGTTCTTGGTGTCCTTGGCCTTGGCGGCGAAATCCATCAAGTCCGACTTGCCCTTCTCCGAGATCGCCGCACTGCCCGACGCGAACTGCACCTCGGCAGTGGCAAGGGCTTCATAGGTACCGAAGTCGTCCATGCGCGTGTTGGTCGGGGTCAACCCGGCCTCGATTTGCTGCGCGGTCTTGAAGTCTTCGGACTTGAACGAGATCTCGGTCGCGTCGAACCCAGCCCCGTCGGCGACGACATCGGCGCTGATCGGCAGGCCAGGCATCAGCGAGCCCTGTTCGACCTTTTCGTGCACGACGCCGGTCAGGCCCTTGGTCATCTTGTACTTCGTGTCCGGCGACACCGTGATCTTCTTCAGGGTGTTGTTGACGTCCTTGACGGTGATCGTGTTGCCTTGCACCGCCGTGATCAGGCCCTTGATCTTGCTCTTGTCACCATCGGCCGCAAAGGCCGGCAGCGCGGCCAGGATGGCCACGAGCGCGGCGGCCAACATCTGGTGTTGAGGCTTCTGGATATTCATGGTCAGTCCCGTTGAGTAGGTGGAGGAGGTCCGACGCCAAACCGCCATTTCCGCATTGCTTCGACTTGGCCGAAACGACTCCGGCGTCAGGAAGAACGGGGTCAGTGACCAGGAGCGGCTAACCCCATGGAGCCAGGCATCTGAACTTCCTACGCCTTGCCAGCCGGTGCTTCAGGGGGCGGTGCTAAAGTGTCCGGCCCTGCCGTGATGCCCCAGTGAGTGAGCGACGCAATGACCGACCAAGCCACGTATCCCATCGGTACGCCCGGGCAGCCCTGGGGCGCCGTGGAGAAGTCTCAATGGCTGTCGCGACAGACGCGCCAGCGCAGCTTCGAGGCGGACGTACTGGGTGTGATCGAGCGGCTGCGCTCGCGATTCGATGTCGTCGAGTACGGTCGCCTGGACTACGGCCCCGACGATGTTTACCCGCTGCTGGCGATCAAAAGCCGTCAGTGGCGTGACGACCTTCCCGTGGCACTGGTCACCGGCGGCGTGCACGGCTACGAAACCAGCGGCGTGCACGGGGCGCTGCAGTTCGTGGATCGGAATGCGGCGGACTATGAGGGCCGCGTCAACCTGCTGGTCGCGCCGTGCGTCAGCCCGTGGGCCTATGAGCGCATCCATCGCTGGAATGCGGACGCCATCGATCCGAACCGTTCGTTCCGCGAGAACAGTCCCGCGCAGGAGTCGGCGGCGCTGATGCAACTGGTCGCGCCGCTGCGTGCTCGCGTGCTCGTGCACGTCGATTTGCACGAGACCACCGACAGCGATGAGTCCGAATTCCGGCCGGCGCTGGCCGCCCGCGACGGCAAACCATCCGAGCCGGGCGAAATCCCCGACGGTTTCTACCTGGTCGACGACACCGAGCATCCGCAACCCGGGTTCCAGCAGGCGGTGATCGAGGCGGTGGCGAAGGTGACCCACATCGCCCCGGCCGACGCCAAGGGCGAGATCATCGGCTCGACCGTGGTGGCACCGGGCGTCATCCGTTACCCACTCAGGCAGCTGGGCCTGTGCGCGGGCATCACCGACGCTCCGTACAAGACGACCACCGAGGTCTACCCCGACAGTCCCCGCGCCACGCCCGAGCAGTGCAACGCCGCGCAGGCAACGGCGGTGTGCGCGGCCATCGATCACGCGCTGGCGCACCGCGCCGATGCGCGTGGGCAGGGACGCGTCTAAATCGCTCAATCGGCAAAGTCCGGCGCCGATCATCGCGGCGCCACCGCGCTAGACTCGGCCTCACCATCACTGCTGGGGAGCGTCGAATGGGAGCATCGGAGTTTGCGGGTCGTCGCGCGCGGGAGCGCGCATGGAAGGTGGCTGCACTGGCGCTGATGATGGCCGGTGCCGCACAGGCGGCCACGCCGGATCGCGATGCGATCCAGGCGCAGGTGGTGCAACGCCACGATGCTTCGGTGAAGGCGCTGCAGGACTGGATCGCGCTGCCGTCGATCGCGGCCGAAGACCTCAATGCCAAACAGGGCGCCGAGTACATGGCGAAGCTGGCGCGCGAGGCCGGCTTCCAGCATGTCGAGATTGTCGAGACCGGCGGCAAGCCGGGCGTGTACGCCACGTTCGACGCCGGCGCGCCGACCACGGTCGGCCTGTATTACATGTACGACGTCAAACAGTTCGACCCGGCGGAATGGTCGTCGCCGCCGCTGGAGGCGCGCATCGTCGACAAGCCGGGACTGGGCAAGGCGATGGTCGGCCGCGGCGCGGCCAACCAGAAGGGGCCGGAGATGGCGTTCCTGGCGGCGTTGCACGCTATCCGCGACGCGAAGCAGGCGATGCCGGTCAACCTGGTGCTGGTGGCCGAGGGCGAAGAGGAGATCGGCTCGCCCAACATCGGCAAGCTGGTGTTGCGGCCGGACATCCAGGCCGCGATGAAGAAGAGCATCGGCGTCTTCATGCCGATGGGACTGCAGGACGCCGATGGCGCGGTGACGGTCAATCTCGGCGCCAAGGGCGTGGTCGAACTGGAGCTGGTCGCCGATGGCAAGGCCTGGGGACGCGGACCGTCGAAGGACGTGCACTCGTCGCTGAAGGCGATGGTCGACAGCCCGGCGTGGCGCCTGGTCAAGGCGCTGGACACGCTGGTGTCCGAGGACGGCAACACCGTGGCGATCGACGGCTTCCCGAAGCCTGCGCCGTTGACGGCGGACGAGCGCGCGATGATCGCCAGGTCGACGGCCGCGCGCAGCGAAGCGCGGGCCAAGCAGGTGCTGGGCGTGCCGCGCTGGATCGACGACCTGCCGTGGCAGCAGGCCAGCGAGCGCCTGGTATCGCAGCCGACGATCAATATCGAAGGCCTGGTCGGTGGTTACACCGGCCCCGGCGGCAAGACCGTGCTACCGCACCGCGCCGTGGCCAAGATCGACATGCGGCTGGTGCCGCCCATCACGCGCGACAGCGCGGTCGCGGCGCTGAAGGCGCACCTGGCCAAGCGCGGTTATGGCGACATCGCCGTCAACGTCAGCGGCGGCTACGACTCGACCAGCACCAGCGCGGACTCGCGCCTGGTGCAGGCGCAACTGGCGGTGCTGCGTCGCGACGGGCTCGATCCGCTGCTGTGGCCGCGCCTGGCCGGTTCGTACCCTGGCTTCGTCTTCACCCAACCACCGCTGTCGCTGCCGGCCGCGCACTTCGGCCTGGGCCATGGCGGCGGCGCGCACGCGCCGGACGAGTTCTTCCTCATCGAGTCGAGCAATCCGAAGGTGCAGGGTTTCGACGGCTCGGTGATGTCGTTCGTCGACTATCTCTACGAGTTGGGACGTCCTGCAGGCGGGGCGTCGGTCGCGCAATAAGCCGGCCACGGCAAGGTCTGCTCCGAACAACGCCCGCGCATGCGGGCGTTGTTTTTTCCGCACACCCGTTACCACCGTTCGTCTGAGCGTAGGCCGCCAGGCCGAAGTTCGAAGGATGACGGGCCAGCGATCGACCGCGTCCGAAGGTCTGTTAAGCCACGCTCTCCAACGCCAACCGATTGCCACCCTCACGCTTGGCCGCATACATCGCGTTGTCGGCATGGCGCAGCAGCGGTTTCTTCTCCGCGCCGTGCTCCGGGTGCAGGGCGATGCCGATGCTGGCGCTGATCCGCATGGTCTGGCCTTCCAGCAGGTAAGGCTCCAGCAGCGTGGTGCGGATCTGCTCGGCGACGGCAAGCGCGTCC
>DATDBD010000004.1:0-5357 GCA_036525015.1 Lysobacter sp. | reverse complement strand
TGGTTCATGGGTCATCCATCCACTTGGAGATTCGCCACGCGAACAGCGTGGCGAATCTCGTTGCAGTAACGTGCGCCGCTTCCTTTGGCGCCCTATTGCGACAGCAGCATCGCGAAGTAGCCGAACACCGTGTAGAGCACGCCGGATACGGCATAGCCCACCGGGAAGCCGACCCACGGCACGCTGGTGCCGGTTTCCTTGGCCGCCTCTCGCGCCGGCCCGGAATGCGAACGCGAGCCGGCGACGCCGCCCATCAGCACAGCCGGATTGATCTTGAAGACGTACAGGCCGATCGCCCAGGTAATGAACGGCGGGATCGTGCTGGCGACGAAGCCGGCGACGAAG
The DNA here is from genome assembly GCA_036525015.1 of Lysobacter sp. Classification (GTDB taxonomy): domain Bacteria; phylum Pseudomonadota; class Gammaproteobacteria; order Xanthomonadales; family Xanthomonadaceae; genus Lysobacter_J. Next base: position 5,012 of record DATDBD010000004.1, on the reverse strand, counting down.
ATCTTCACCGCGATCGCGCCCGTCAGTTGTTCGAGCAGGGTCGCGCCGGCATTGATGCCGACGATGGCGATGAAGGTCACCAGACCCAGGTCCTCGAGGATGTTGCGCGCCGCATTGGGCGTGCTGCCGAAGAAGCGCAGGCGCGACACCAGCGACGAAACGAGGATGCCCGACAGCAGCAGGCCGCCGGCGTTGCCCAGACCGACCGAGAAGTCGCCGACCGGCACGGTGATCTTGCCGATCAGCAGGCCCAGCACCATGCCCGCCGACAGCGTCAGCAGGTCGGTGGACGTGCTCGGGCGGGCGATCCTGCCCAGCTTCGCCGCGACCTTGTCGATCGTGCCCTTCAGGCCAGCCACGTACATCACGTCCCAGCGCTTCAGCTCGGTGTCGGTGCCCAGCGGAATCGGCTCGCCCATGCGTTCGATGCGGGTGATCTGCAGGTGTCCGGCGAAATCCTCCTTCGCGAACGACTTCAGCACCTTGCCGTCGGCTTCCTTCTCGGTCACCAGGATTTCGGCCTGGTCGAGCGGGATGTTCAGCACCTTGGCATCGGGAACTTCAGCACCGATCAGGCCCAGGTTGGCGGTGAGCTCCTCGAGCCGACCGCCCAGCGCGATCACGTCGCCCTTCTGCAGCACCAGATCAGGTGCCGCGCCGAGCGTCTCGTCGCCGCGCACCACGTTGACGATGCGGTATTGGGGATTGCCCTGCCGGAAGTCGTGGATGCTCTTGCCGACGACCGCGGCGTTGTCGAGCCGGTAGGCGCGCAGGCCAGCGGCGCGATAGCCGGTGATGCCGGCGTCGTCGACGTTCTTCACGCCGTGCTCGGCCTCGTATTGGGCGGCCGCCTTCTTCGCATCGATGCCCCACCAGCGCGGCAGGTACTTGCAGATCAGGATGATGCCGACCGTGCCCCAGATATAGGTCACGCCATAACCCAACGCGATCATGGCGGTGATCTGCTCCGCGGTCGTGCCCGCGGGAAGCTTGTAGGCGCCCTGTTCGACCGCCATTTCCGCGGTGCCGATCGCCGCCGACATGGTCTGCGAACCGGCCAGCACGCCGCCCGCCGCGCCCGGCGGCAATGCGAGCACCTTGGACATCAGCACCACCAGACCCAGGCCGAGGAAGGCGCAGACCACGGCGAGGATGGTGAAGGTGATGCCGTCCTTCTTGAGGCTGTTGAAGAACGCAGGACCGACGCGCAGGCCGACCCCGTACATGAACAGATAGTAGAAGAGCGACTTGGCGAAGTTGTCGAGCTGCAGCTTGACGCCGTACGTAGACGCCCAGGTCGCCAGCGCCGCGCCCACCACCACTGCGGCCGCGACCATGCCCAGGCCGTAGCCCTTGACTGCGAACTTGCCGACCCATACCGCCATGCCTACCGTAAAGAACAGCAGGATGTAAGGGTTGTCTGCGAGAAACTGGAAGAACGCTTGCATGGCGGTTGCTCCCGGGATGGGCGAGGGTCAGTCGATCAACGATCGGATCCGGCCTTGAGGCCGGCGAGTACGGAGGGCTTGAGCAGCTTCAGTCCCTGCGCGGCGTGGTAGCCGTGGATTTCCTTGACGTCCAGCTTGCGCATGTAGGTGATGGTGTCGGCCTGTATCACCTGCCCAGGCACCATGATCGGAAAGCCCGGCGGATATGGGATGACGAAGTTCGCCGAGACCATTTCCGGGCCGTCCTTGAGGCGCTTGTCGATTTCATCGCTGGCGAGCTTGATGAACTCGCAGTTGGACTCGTCGTAGGCCATGAAGAACGCCGGGCGCATGTGACCCTCGTTGCTGCGGCTTTTCGCGTTGTCGCGGAACGCGTCGTGGAAACGGCTGAAGTTCGGCAGGTCCGGCACGTCCGTCATCAGCGACTTGACGCGTGCCTTGAACACCGCCTGTCCGCCGGCTCCTTCCTGCGCCAGGCGCGATTCGATATCGCGCGACAGGTCGGCCAGCGCCTTGATCAGCAGCGCCGCGTCGCTGTGCGTGTTGTTGATGTTGGTCTGGACCAGGATGGAGTTGCGCGAGGTCTTGTTGATCTGGATGTCGAAGCGCTCCGAGAGCAGTCCCTTGAACTGCGTGCCGTCGAAACCGGCCGCGCCACAGACCAGCGTCAGGCGGGTCGGATCCAGTGCGAACTCGTCCTCGTCCCAGGCCTCCAGGATGTCGGACCAGGTCGCGTTCGGTGGGCCGTAGTCCTTGATGCCGGACGCGCGGAACTCGGCCGGGATCATTTCCTCCGGGCTCGCGACATGGAAGTACTTGGAGATCAGCGGATGGGTGTTGATCGCACGGCGGATGCGCACGGCCAGGTCGGTCATGCGCATCGTCATCGCATAGCCTTCCAGTTCCATCTGGCGACGCGCCAGGTCGAGCGAGGCGATCAGTTGCAGATTGGGCGAGGTCGAGGTGTGGGCGAAGAAGGCTTCCTCGAACGGACCTTCGACTTGATGGAAGTCCTCGTCCCACACCAGCATCATCGAGCCCTGGCGGAACGCCGACATCGACTTGTGGGTCGAGTTGGTCTGGTAGACGCGGATGCGCACCTTGTCCGGGTCCGGCAGCAGGCGCGCGTCGAGCAGCGACTTGTCGCCCGGATCGAGCTTGGGATGTTCCTTGGCCCAGGCCGCGTACTCGTCGCGATACTCCTTGGAGCGGTAGCGCTCGGTCAGCGCCGCGGCCGCGCCCATCGCGGTGCGGCGACGGTGGAACGGGTTGAAGCGGGCGAAGCCGAACCACGCCTCGTCCCACAGGAACACCAGGTCCGGCTTGATCGCCAGGCACTCTTCCATCACCCGCCGCGGGTTGTACATGTGGCCGTCGAAGGTGCAATTGGTCATGTCGATGACCTTGACCCGGTCCAGCGTGCCCTCGGCCATGCAGTCCAGCAGCGCCTGCTTGATCGTGCGCAGCGGCACCGCGCCGTACATCGAGAACTCGGTCAGCGGGAACGCCTCGACGTAGTACGGCTGCGCGCCGCTGAGCACGAATCCGTAGTGGTGCGACTTGTGGCAATTGCGGTCGACGATGACGATGTCGCCGGGCTTGCATATCGCCTGCACGACGATCTTGTTGGAGGTCGAGGTGCCGTTGGTGCCCAGGTACGCGCGCTTGGCGCCGAACGCGCGCGCGGTGAGGTCCTGCATCTTCTTGATGTTGCCGGTGGGCTCCAGGAGGCTGTCGAGGCCGCCGGTGGTGGCCGAGGACTCGGCGAACAGGATGTTGGTGCCGTAGAACTGGCCCATGTCGCGGATCCAGTTGGACGGGAACACCGACTTGCCGCGCGCGATCGGCAGCGCGTGGAAGGTGCCGATCGGGCGCAGCGCGTATTTCTTGAGGTTGTCGAAGTACGGCGTGTCGAAGCGGTCCTTGACGCCGTCGAGGATCGACAGGTGCAACTCCATCGGCTCCTCGACATGGTGGAACAGGCGTCGGATTGGCGCCGCCTCGTCGCTGCCGGCCAGGCTTTCTGGCGCCCGGTCGGACAGCAGGTACAGGTCGAGCTCGGGACGATAGGCATGGATGCCGCGCGCCAGCGTGGTCGCCATTTCGCCGGGCACCACCGAGTCTGGATCGACTTTGATATGGCGCTCCAGATACGCGTGCAGTCCCGGAATGTCGTGCCGCGTCGCGTACTGGAATCCGTCGATGATCACGACCGCCTGCAGGTCGTCATTGACCATCATCGCCAGCGCCGCGTCCTCGAAGCTGCCCACGTGCACGACGCTGTAGTGGAACTGGTCGTCGGGACGGCGCATGCGCGCCATTTCGTCGCGCGAGCGCATCCACGTCGACGGTTGCGAGGGCGTGACCACCAGCACCTCGAAGTACGGCTTGCTAAGGCCCCCCTCCATGACGTCCGGGGGTAGCACATCCAGCGTCCGGCCTTCGCCTTCCGCAGACACATCCCATACGAATTCATCGCGGCGGAAATCGCCGGAGAGCAGGGCGCCGGAGACCTTCTGGACCAGCCGCGCCAACGTCGATGCATCATTGGCCTGCAGCGCGTCGGCGATGGCGCCGAGCAGGCGCGGGCCGGGATAGGCCCAGCAGTGCTCCAACTGCATGATCGTGTCCAGCAGCTTTGCCGCATCTGCGCGCAGGGTCGGTCCCTGCGTGGCCTTGTCGCTCAGGTTGGCCCACGTCCGCGCGATGGCGTTGAGGTGACGCCACTTGTCGGTGCGGGTCGAGGAAACCGACAGCACGGCAGTCAGGGATTCGGCTTGCTGCTTGGGGGCGCCCTTGTTCATTTACATGATCCTCATGTGAAAGCTGGATTCGGCGCGCTCCCCCACGGCGGCCTTATCCCGACCTTGATCCAACGGCGCAGGGAGTCGGCACCGGCCGTGCCAATAGCGCCGTCTTGCGCCGTCTCTGCGAAGTCGTCGCGGCGATAGAGCAAACCGCCAAAAAACAATTACATCGCGCTGCTGCCCCGGGCGGGCCGTCAGGTTCAACCAGCACCCCCCCCTTCCGGGCACGGCCAAATGTCTGGAAGCTAAACATCGGGACAGATCGCAAGGCTCCGTCAGCCATCCGAAGAGGCGCGTGAGGCCCGGGTTTTACGCGCGTTTGCTGTCTGAATGATTCATCCGGCGGCGCACTCGCCGCCGGGCAGATATAGCGCCTGTCCACCCACTCGCGCGATACGACTCCGCCTCGCGGAGATGGATCGTGGGGTCCCCGCAAGCCACACTTACATCTGATAAGCACGCACATGACGTCTTGCCCGGGCAGCGCGACCGTCCGGCGATCGGCGGATGCGCGTGCCACCCACTCCTGCAAAACTCACCCATGCCCACTCGCGACATCGTCCTGGTCCTGATCATCGTCGTCGCCTGGGCCGGCAACTTCCTGACATCCGCGCTTGCGATGCGCGAGATTCCGCCGTTCCTGTTTACCGGCCTGCGGTTCGCTCTACTGGCGCTGCCGCTGGCGTTCGTGGTCAAGCGCCCCGCACCCGGGCAATGGCCGCGACTGATCGGGTTGTGCCTGCTGATCGGCGTGCTG
>DATDBD010000003.1:0-5984 GCA_036525015.1 Lysobacter sp. | reverse complement strand
CGTCCCATCCACGTAATACCAGCGGCCTTCCTCGCGGACGAAGCGGCTGATCTCGTGCAGGCGCACGGCCGGCGTCCCGCCGGTCCTGTAGCGGGCAACGAACTCGACGATCGCGCTGTCCGCCCCGGTGACGGCATGCCGCTTCACTTCCAGCCCGAGCCAAAGGGTGGTGGCCGCGTCGCCCAGGTCCAGCTCAGCAGGCCGCGTGTCCGGGTGCCAGGTCGCCATCAGGTAATCCACATGGCCCAGCGCATAGGCGCTGTAGCGCGAGCGCATCAGGGCCTCGGCGGTATACGCGACCCCGCCCGCGTGCAGGCGTCCGCAACATTCGGCGTAGGGACGATCGGATTGGCATGGGCAGGCGGTCATGGGGCGTGGTCCGGATGTGAACGGGGCTCGCCGAATTCTCGGCGAGAGCACGCCCATGCGACTACCATGACGCCCCCGCAATACCGAGCCGCCGCATGAAAGCCCCCGCCTACCTCGACGATCAGCAGATCGAACGCCTGGCCGAATTGCTCGAGCAGCGTGCGGTGCCGTTCAAGGGCTTCAACCTCGAAGCGCTGGACGGCTACCTGTCTGCGCTGGCGGTCGCTCCGGAGGAGGTGCCGTTCGAGCAGTGGCAGGGCCCGGTTTGGGGCACGCCCCCGCGCTGGAAGGACGAGGACGAGCGCGCCGAGGTCGAGGCGCTGCTGCAGGGCCACTGGAACATGGTCAGCCAGCGCGTGCGCCACGGCGACGACGACCTGCCCGATCATCTGGCCCCGCTCTTGTGGCTGCCCGAGGATCCGGAACAGGAACAGGAACAGGAAGACGAGTTGGACGTGGGCCGCGACTGGGCGTTCGGTTTCTTCCGCGGCGTCGAGCTGGGCGAGATCGCCTGGGACAAATGGCTGGACGAGGAGGAGTGGATCGATGAGATCTTCCTGCGGTTCGATCGTTTGGCCAGCGGCGAGGTGCTCGGCGAAGACCCTGAACAGCCCGGGACGCCGATCAGCTTCCGCGAGCGGCTGGAGATTGTTGCCTCGCTGCCGGACATGCTGGCCGACCTCCACCACCACCGCATCCAGGCCCTGACGCCGCGTGAGCCGATCCGCCGCGAGGCGACGCCGGACCGCAACGCGCCGTGCCCCTGCGGCAGCGGCAAGAAGTACAAGAAGTGCTGCGGGGCGTGATCCTTCGCTGCCCGCCGGGCTGAGGCGCTTCACGTCGAACAATTGGGATAGGGGTCACAAATCTGGTCTTGCGGCCGGATCCGTGCGATCTTGCGCGCCACCGCTGCCGGGCCCGGTGTCCGCCGCCGGCTCAAGCCGTCCCGCCACCTGAAGAATCCATGCTACGAACCAAGTTCTTCGTCGCTCCCGTCGGCGACCACTGGGAAGTCGCCTGCACCCTGCGCGGCCACCCGACCACCCGTCACGTCAGCCGCTTCGCCGCGCTGCACAGCGCCAGGCTCACCGCGCAGGATCTGTGGACGCAGCAACGTATCGCCTGCGAAGTGCTGATCGACGAGGACGACGGCCATTGGCACCCGGCCGCCCGCTTCGGTGAACTGCTGGAGCTGGGCCGCGACCTGGCCTGGAGTTACTGAAGCCCGATCTGGCGGTCGTGCAGCCGCGACCACAGCAACAGCGATAGCGCTGCGCCGCACAGGCACAGGAACATGTCCCACTGCGTGTCCCAGACATCGCCCTGCGTGGCGAGGAATGCATCGGCCTGCGCGCCATAGGCCAGCGCCGCCCACCACTCGATCAACTCGAACAAGGCGCTGAAGCTCAACGCCGACGCGAGCACGAGATAGATCAGCCAGCCGCCACGCCGAAGCGGCGTACAGCGCAGCAGCAGTTCACGGGCCAGGATCGCCGGCACGAAGCCCTGCATGAAGTGGCCGACGCGGTCCCACGGATTGCGCATCAGCCCGAACGTGTCGCGCAGCCAGAACCCCAGTGGCGTTTCGGCATAGGTGTAGGCGCCGCCGTAGATCAGCACCAGCGCGTGCGCGGCGAGCAGCCAGCACAGCAGGCGCGTCAGCGCGAAGCGCGACCAGGTCAGCATGACCAGCGGCAGGCCGACGATTACCCATACCACTTCCATGAACCAGGTCAGCCGATCTTTCGGGTCGACGCCAGAGACCAGTAGTGCAGCGGCAACGATGGCGACCAGCAGCCACGCTTCGGTTCGCGATGGAGGTCGGGCGATCGATGCGGTCGCGATCATGGCAATCCCCTGGCTGACGTCACCCCAGAATAGCGACCTTCCAGCGGCTCTCCCGCTTGTGCACCTTCAGGTCAGTCATTCCCGCGCAGGCGGGGATTCATGGTTCGTCGATGCTGAGTTCCATGGGGCGTAAAGGTGGATCCCGCCTACGCGGGGATGACGATTCGTCTGTTGTGAGCCGACACCGTGGTCCGCGGCAGAGCGAAGCCTGATCGGCATTTGGCCTGCCCGGACGGCGGTGCTAGCGTCGCCGCATTCCGCCCGACTGGATTCCTGCCCATGCGCACTGTCGCGCTTCCCGTGTTTCTCATCCTGCTCGCCGCCTGCCAACGCACCTCACCGCCTGCACCGCCCACGCCGCGCGAAACCTACGACGCCAGCGCCGGCGCGGACGCGAGGCGCATCGAGGCCGATGTCCGCTTCCTTGCCGACGATCTGCTCGAAGGCCGCGAAGCGGGCACGCGCGGCTATGACCTGGCCGCGCTGTATGTCGCACAGCGCTACCGCGCGATCGGCCTGGCGCCGGCCAGCGACGACGGCAGCTATTACCAGCGCGTGCCGATGCTGCGCGGCGTGCGCGTGGATAACGGCGGCGAGCTGGTGATCCTTCGCGATGGCTCGCAGCAGTCGCTGGCTTTCCGCGAGCAGTTCCTGCCCGGTGTGAATTTCAACGAGGCCGATGCGCGCATCGAGGCACCGGTCGTATTCGTGGGGCAGGGCGTGTACGCGCCGGAGCTCAAGCAGGACGATTTCGCCGGGGTCGATGTCAAAGGCAAGATCGCCGTGCTGTTCGGCGGAGCGCCCGCGCGCTTCGACAACGACCGGCGCGCGTTCTACTCGTCCAGCCGCACCAAGAACGAGGAGCTTGTCCGCCGCGGCGCCATCGGGGTGATCCAGGTGCAGACCGATGATGAGGAAAAGCAGTCGCCATGGGCTCGTGCCGCCAGCAACTGGAGCAGACCGTCGATGCGGTTGCGCGGACCCGACGGGAAGGGCCTGGACACTTTTCCACAACTGCGGGTGAGCGCCCAGGTCAGCGCTGCGAGCGCGGCCGCGCTGCTGACGGTCGCGGGCCACGACGCCGCAGCGCTTTTCCAGGACGTGCGCGACGGCAAGCTGCGTGCGTTCGACCTTCCCGGCGCCGTCCGCCTCTCCGCACGCACCACGATCACACCGGTGGAGTCGCGCAACGTCGTGGCCCGTCTCGAAGGCAGCGGGAAGAAGCATGAGCACGTCGTGCTCAGCGCCCACCTCGACCACGTCGGCATCGGTGCACCGGTCGGGGGCGATGCCATCTACAACGGCGCTCTCGACAACGCCCTGGGCATCGCCGTGATGCTGGAGGCGGCCAATCGCCTCGCCCACGAGGCGCCTGCGCAGCGCTCGCTGCTGTTCGTCGCGGTGACGGCCGAGGAAAAGGGCCTGCTCGGGGCGACCTGGTACGCGCAGCATCCGACGGTACCGCGCGAGTCGATGGTCGCCAACATCAACATGGACATGCCGGTGCTGCTGGCACCCACCCGCGACATGGTGCCGATCGGCCTGGAGCACTCGACGTTGCAGCCTCTGGTGCAGCAGGCGGCGAAGGAGGCCGGCGTGGAACTGTCGCCGGACCCGCAACCGGAGGAAACGGTGTTCGTGCGCAGCGACCAGTACGCCTTCATTCGCGCCGGCGTGCCCGCGGTCTATCTCACCGGTGGCTATCGCGGCCGCGACGGCGAGGACGTCAAGGAGATCAACAAGGCGTTCCTGCACCAGCGCTATCACCAGCCCGGCGACGATGTCTCGCAACCGATCCAGTACGGCGATGCCGCCCGTCTGGCGCTGCTCAACGCCCGCATCGGCCGACAGATCGCCGATGCACCGCAGCGCCCAAGCTGGAACGCCGGTGATTTCTTCGGCGAGAAGTTCGGCCAGGCCGCCAGCACGCAGTGATGACCTCCGGCCGATGCCCCGCCACGGGGCCTCGCTACACTCGCGACTTTCCTTGCCGACTCCCCCAAAGGACACCGCCATGACCCAGTGGTATTTCGTATCCCCCGGCAGCACCCAGCGCATCGGCCCGCTCGATCCGGACGCCGCGCAGGCGCATGCGCGCTCGCATCCCAACGACCTGTGCTGGCGTGAGGGTCTGTCCGGCTGGCAGGGGGTCAAGTCGATGCCGGAATTCGCCGATGCCGTCGACACCACGCCGCCGGTGCTGCCGCCGCTGCCGTCGCCGGCCAGCCGCCGCAGCGACGACATCGACTACCGCATCGTCGGCAACGACATGCAGTTCGTCGAGGTCGAACTCGATCCGGGTGAGAGCGCGATCGCCGAAGCCGGCGCGCTGATGTTCAAGGACGCCAGCGTGCAGATGGACACGGTGTTCGGCGACGGCCGCCACACCGGCCAGGGCGGCGGCTTCATGGACAAGCTGATGTCGGCAGGCAAGCGCGTGCTGACTGGCGAAAGCCTGTTCACCACGATGTTCACCCACACCGGCAGCGGCAAGGCCAGGGTCGCCTTCGCAGCGCCGTACCCCGGCACTGTGCTCGCGATGAAGCTCGACGAACATGGTGGCCGCCTGATCTGCCAGAAGGACAGCTTCCTGGCTGGCGCCCGCGGCGTGTCGGTCGGCGTGTTCTTCCAACGCAAGATCCTTACCGGCCTGTTCGGCGGCGAGGGCTTCATCATGCAGAAGCTCGAAGGCGATGGCTGGGTGTTCGTGCACGCCGGAGGCACCGTGGTCGAACGTGAGCTGCGCGCCGGCGAGCGGCTGGATGTCGATACCGGCTGCGTGATGGCGTTCCACGACACCGTGTCGATGGACGTCAAGGCGGTCGGCGGCATCAAGAGCATGCTGTTCGGTGGCGAAGGCGTATTCCTCGCAACGCTGACCGGACCGGGCAAGGTGTGGCTGCAATCGTTGCCGTTCTCGCGCATGGCCGGCCGCATGCTGGCGGCGGCGCCGCAGGGTGGCGGGCAGAACCGCGGCGAAGGTTCGATGCTCGGTGGACTCGGCCGCATTCTCGACGGTGACAACAGCTTCTGAGTTTCCTGTTCATTCCTTGATTGCGCGGTTGCAGCGGGAGTTCGAAGTTGTGAACTCCCGTTTGCAATCCGGATCGTTTCGTTGACACAGGGGTGCGCGGGCCTGCATGGTGCCGCCCGTCCATTGACGGACACATCCGATTGGGGGATCCAATGAAGCATGCTGTTTCGCTTGCCTGCGCCCTGGCGCTGGGAGCACTGTCCGCGCCTGCGTTCGCCGCTGAAGCCCAGGGGCATCAGGGTTTCGTCCGCGCCGAGCTTGGCAACACCGACGTTGATACGACCATATCCGGCGGCGGGCCCACCATCAGCGAGGACGACACCACCGCCGGCGTCGGCGGCGGCTACTGGTTCAACGCCAACTTCGGCGTCGAGGGCAACTACCACCTGCTGTACAACCGCGAGCTCAGGGGCGACTACGAGCTGGACATTTACAGCCTCGCGGCGGGCGTGGTGGCCAAGCAGAACTTCGGCGCCGATGGCAACGGCTTCTACGTCGGCGGGCGCGCCGGCATCGCGCTCATCGTCGAACAGGTCCGCGACGACTTCTTCGACGTCGAGGACGACGACACCTCGACCAAGCCGTATTACGGTGTGGCCGTGGGCTATGACTTCAACCGCCATTTCGGGCTGGGCCTGAACTACACCCGTTACCAGGCCGACTACGATTTCGTCGAGATCGATGCGGACGTGCTGTCGGTGAGCGGCGAATACCGCTTCTGATCCGCGTTTCG
>DATDBD010000002.1:0-5646 GCA_036525015.1 Lysobacter sp. | reverse complement strand
TCAGCCAGCGTTGGAACTGGCGCACCTGCGCAGCCTCCTCGACAGCGCTGCCGTCGCCGCATCGCGGTGCGCGGCGACACGGCAGGGCGAGGTGTTCGGTATTCCGGCGGTCATCACCTCGACCATGCTGCAGCGCGCAGGCGAGCTCAGCGGCAATCTCGGCTTCGGCCGCCAGTTGCGCGCGCTGCCGGGCAGCGAGTTGTTGTCGCTGGACGCGCCGGAGCTGCAGCTGGATGTAGATTCGGAAGACGACGTGCACGAGGCGATCGAGCGCGGTTGGCTGGATGCCTCGAACGGGGCGCCGTGATCGCCTGAGACCTCGCCAAAAAAAACAGGCCGCGATCGCTCGCGGCCTGTTCGATGACACCTGCAGAAGACTGCCCTATCGACTAACCAGCGCGCAGCGCCGTCGTCACCGGCATGCGCGCGGCGCGCCAAGCCGGAAGCAGGCCGCCGAAGAAACCGATGACCAACGCGATCACCAATCCCATGATCACCAGTGCCGGCGTGACCTTGAAGGCGAATACCACCTGGGTGAAGTTCTCGCCCAACGTGGACACCGAGAAGTTGTTGAACAGCAGGTAGGCGATCACTGCGCCCAGGATGCCGCCGACCAGTGCCAGGAACAGCGACTCGATCATCACCGACACCAGTACGGGCATGCCGCCAAACCCGATCGCACGCAGCGTGGCGATCTCCTTGCTGCGCGTGGCCACCGCTGCATACATGGTATTGAGCGCAGCGAAGATCGCACCCAGCGCCATGATCAGGGTGACGACACCGGCAAGGAAACCGATCTGCTTGCGGAAGTTCTTGGTCTGCCCGCTGAAGTACTCCAGCTGGCTCTTCACGTCCACGGTCAGGCGCGGATCGGACTTGAGACTGTCCTGCAGCGTCTTCAGGCCGTTGGCGCCGTCCAGCCCGACCAGCACCGAACTGTAGCCACCGCGGTTGAACGTCGACTGCGCGACCTCCGCATCCGCCCACAGCTCGCTGTCGTAGGCATCGCCGGATTCGAACACGCCGACCACGGTCCAATCCGAGCCGCGCATGCGCACGATTTTGCCCAGTTCCGCCCCCTGGAACTGGCGGGTGACGCCGCGGCCGACGATCAGTTCGCGCAGGCCCGTTTGGAACTTGCGGCCCGCAACGATCTTCAGCTGCGGGCGCAGGGCGAACGCATTGGGTTCGACGCCGCGCACGGTGATGTTGGCGCCGTTCTTCTCATCGCCCTGGCGCACCAGTTCCGCGATCACGATCATCTCGGCCGACGCCAGCGGCCTGCCGTCGGCACCCTGGCGGATTCCAGGTGCCTGCTTGATCAGCGTGGCCGAATCGCGGCCGAGGCCGGAGTTGAGTTCGGCGTCGGAACCGCCCCGCAGGACGATCGCGTTGTCGGTGCGGCCGGTGGACGCGAGCGTCTTTTCGAAACCGGTGGCCATCGCAAGCAGCGCGGTGAACACGGCGACCACGCCGGCAAGACCTACGACGATCACCAGCGACGAAGCCCAGCGTTCGGGGATGCTCTTGAGGTTCAGGCCGGTAATGGCGGTGATTTGACTCAACATGGTGGTTCTCCTCAGCGTCCGGCCAGTGCGTCGACGATCTTCAGGCGGCGCGCGCGCAGCGCCGGCAACAGGCCTACGGCCAGGCTCATCAGCACGATCGCGATCAGGCCGGTCGTCCACACCCAACCGTTCACGCTCAGTGCGAATTGCCCGCCAGTGCCCTTCGATACCATCGCCCCGAGCAGGGTGGCGATGCTCATGCCGACCACGCCGCCGAACAGGCACAGCGCCGCGGCTTCAGCCAGGACGAAACCGAGCACGGTGCCGTCGGAGAAACCCAGGGTCTTGAGCACCGCCAGTTCCGGAATGCGCTCGCGCACGCTCTGCGCCATGGTGTTTCCAACCACGAGCAGCAGCGTGAAGAACACCGCGAACAGGATCCAGCGCACGATCATGCCGATGTCGCCGATCTGCTTGATGAAGCCGACGTTGAAGTCCTTCTCGGTCTGGGTCTTGGTCTCGTCCGGCGAGTTCTCGAACATCTTGTCGACGGTGCTGCTGATCTTCGCCCCGTCCGCCCCCTTGGCGAGCTTGAGCATGAAGAAGTTGGTGCGGCCGCTACTGAACTGGTTGGCCTCGTCGAAATAGTCGTGGCTGATGAAGACCGTGTTGGTCTGCTTCTGCCAGTTCTCGTCGCTGCCGTCGTAGATGCCGACCAGGTCGAAGGCCCAGGCCTTGCTGCCGTCCTTCTGCGGGTAGATGTTGGAGCGGATCGGGATCTTCTGCCCGATTTTCCAGCCGTACTGGTTGGCGACGTTGCGGCCTGCGATCATCGCGGTGCGCGTGTTGGCGAAGGCCTTCCATTGCGCTTCGGGCATCACCCACTCGGGGTAGACCTCGTGCTGGCGCTGCGGATCGACGGCGAAGACGAACAGGGGCGTGTTCTCCTGCCACACGCCGCCGAACCACTGCATGTGAGCCACGCGCGCCACGCCGGGAACCGCTTCCAGCTTGGGCAGCATGCTTAGGGGGATGGGCTGGGTGAACGACACGCGCGCTTGGGTCACCAGCCGGGTCGCGCCGATGAAGTCGGCGCCAGCATCGAAGATGTGGTTCACCGACTGCAGCAGGCCGAACAGCAGGAAGGCCATGATCACCGACAGCAACGTCAGGATCGTGCGGGTCTTCTTGCGGAACAGGTTGGCGAAAACGAATCCGGTCTTGGTCATGGGCTGATCCTCCGGCGACGGGCACGCATCACGCCACGACCTGTTCGGCGAGGCGACCCTTGTCCAGATGCAGGGTGCGCTTGGCGTACCCGGCGGCGAGCGGATCGTGGGTGACCATGACGATGGTCTTTCCGTGCTCGCGATTGAGCGCCTGAAGCAGCTTGAGGATCTCGTCGGCGGTCGTGCGATCCAGGTCGCCCGTCGGCTCGTCGCAAACCAGCAGGTTGGGGTCGGAGACGATCGCGCGGGCGATCGCCACCCGCTGTTCCTGGCCGCCGGAAAGTTCGCGCGGCTTGTGCTTGGCGCGATCGGCCAGGCCCACGACCTGCAGCGCGACCTGCACGCTCTTCTTGCGCTGCGCCGACGACAGCTTGGTCAGCAACAGCGGCAGTTCGACATTGCCCTCGGCGGTGAGCACCGGCATGAGGTTGTAGAACTGGAACACGAAGCCGACGTTGTGGCTGCGCCAGCGCGCGAGTTGTCCGCCGTGCATGTGGTCGAGGCGCTCGCCGCCCACGCTGACCTCGCCGGAGGACGGTGTGTCCAGCCCGCCGATCAGATTGAGCAACGTGGTCTTTCCGGAGCCGGAAGGTCCCATCAGTGCGACGAAATCGCCCTGCGGAACGTCGAGGCTCAAACCATGCAGGACCTCGACCTTCTGCTTGCCGCGCTCGTACGACTTGGTGACGTTGCGGATCTGGATCATGGCGTTATCGCTCATCGCTGGCCTCGTTAGGGGGTCCGTGGTGCGCTGTGGTGTTTGAAAGGGACTGCATTCTGTTCCTGCCTACGCGTCACTTGCTCTCGGCAACGCGCACGGCGTCGCCGTCTTTCAGCGTGGGAGGCGCATCGACAATGACCTGCTCGCCTGCGCTGACGCCGGCCAGCACCTGGCGGTTCTCGCCGATGGCCGGGCCGAGGCGGACCGCCCGACGTTCGGCCTTGTCCTCGCGCAACGCAAAGACGATGTCCTGTTCCCCGTCCTTGCGCAGCGCCGCGACCGGAACCTGCGTCCGCGGGGCGGCCTGTTCGGCGACGGGCTTGCCCTGCTCGAGGAAGGACACGCGAACCCCCATGTCCGGCACGATGCGCGGATCGCGGATCTTCAGCGCTATGCGCACCTTCACCGTGGCCTTGGCCCGGTCGGCGGTGGGAATGATCGCGATCACCTCGGCCGGAATCCGCCAGTCCGGGTAGGCGTTCAGCACGGCCTCCACCGGCATCGCGGGTTGCACGCGTCCGATATACGCCTCGCTGACGTCGACCTCGACCTCCAGCGAATCCATGTCGACGATCGTGCCGATGCCTGTGCGAGTGAAGCCGCCGCCGGCGGACAACGGCGAGACGATCTCGCCGGGCTGCGCGGCCTTGGCCGTGACGATGCCGGTGAACGGCGCGCGCACGATGGTGTTGTCGACGCCGATGTCGGCGATGCGCAGGCGATTGCCGGCGACCTTGGCGTTGCGTTGCGAGGTGATCAACTCGGCTCGCAGCGAATCGCGCGCGGCCACGGCTTCGTCGTACTGCGCCTTGGATACCAGTTGCTGTGCGACGAGGGTGGACAGGCGCGAGGCGTTGGCTTCGGCCTCGGCCAGTTGCGCGCGCACGCTTTCGACCTGGCTGGTCGCGGCGCCTTCCTGGGAGGTGGCGAGCGAGCGCTCGGCATCGGCGTCGATCGGATCGAGCGTGGCCATGATCTGGCCGGCCTCGACCTTCTGTCCTTCCTCGATCAGCACCTCGCGCACCTTGCCGGTGATCTTGGCCGACACCGTGGCCATGCGTCGGGCAACGACATAGCCGGTCGCATCGAGCACCGATGCGCTGGAGCCGCCGCTGCCGATGGCGGTGACCGTGGCGGTCTTCACTTCCGTCGCGTTGTCGCGGCCGAACAGCGCCCAGCCGGCAACGCCCAGCAGCACGGCCGCGCCGACACTGGCCAGCGCGATCCACAGCCCGTGCCGCGAAGGCGTCTCGGGCGGGGCCTTGCGGTCGATGCGGAGTTCCTTCAGCAGATCAGAGTTGTTCATCGACATCCGAGACGATGGAAAGGGAAGGGTGTGGCCGGGTGCGCGCATCGGCGAGAAGCTGCCGGAGGTCAATGCATCGCCCATACCCGGCAAAGCGACAGGGCGAAGCGTATGCCATCGCCCACGCCCGGTCACCTGACGCTTGTCATGTGAAGGGCCTGACGCCTGCTACTGCCCGGCCGCATGAGGGAAACGGAAGATCGCTCCACCGGATCGGGATGGAGCGAGGCGATGAGCGTTGAGCAGGCAGTGCTGGCGAGGTTGGACCGGGTACGCAAGTCCTATGGAAAGGTCGAGGCGCTCGCGGGGGTGGATCTCAAGGTGCGCGGCGGGCAGATGCTGGCCCTGCTGGGTCCCAACGGCGCGGGCAAGAGCACGGCGATCGGGCTTCTGCTGGGGCTGGAGCGCGCCGACGCCGGCGCCGTATCGCTGTTTGGCCAGCCACCTCATGCGTTGCAGGCGCGCCGAAGGATCGGCGTGATGCTGCAGAGTGCCGGCATCCCCGAAACGCTCAAGGTATCGGAGTTGCTGGAGTTGACCCGCAGCTACTACCCGCAGCCGCGCAGCGTTGCCGACTGCGTGGCGCTGGCCGGCCTGGACGGGTTGCTCGGCCGGCGCTACGGCCGGCTTTCCGGCGGCCAGCAAAGGCGCGTGCAATTCGCGCTCGCACTGTGCGGGCGCCCGGACCTGCTGTTCCTCGACGAACCTTCCACCGGCCTGGACATCGAGGCGCGCCAGACCCTGTGGCGTGCGATACGCGAGCTGGTCGCGCAAGGCTGCGGCGTGCTGCTGACGACGCATTACCTGGAAGAGGCCGAAGCCCTGGCCGACCGCGTCGCCGTACTCAACCGCGGTCGCGTGATCGCGGAAGGCTCCGTCGAC
>DATDBD010000001.1:0-6922 GCA_036525015.1 Lysobacter sp. | reverse complement strand
TCTTCAAGGGCTACCGTCCGCAGTTCTACTTCCGCACGACCGACATCACCGGCGCCGTGACCCTGCCGGAAGGCGTGGAGATGGTGATGCCGGGCGACAACATCAAGATGGTGGTCGAGCTGATCAACCCGGTGGCGATGGACGAAGGCCTGCGTTTCGCGATCCGCGAAGGCGGCCGTACCGTCGGCGCCGGCGTGGTGGCCAAGATCATCAAGTGACGAACCGGTCCGGGCGCGCCTGGCGCGCCCGGCTTTGCCGGTTCGTCATCCCCGCGAAGGCGGGGATCCAGCGTCCCGGCTTCCGGATCTGAACAGGCTCGATAGGTCGTCATTGGATTTCCCGGTAAGCGCGCTTGCGCCCGCTGTGGATATCCGGTTAGAATGCTCGACCACTGCGGTGCAGCTCAAAGGCGGCACCGTAACCAGCGAAATGAGGTGCAGGAAGCGCCTCGTATTCGCCAGACAGGGACATGTCGCACGGCAGCGCTCCGTACGTTCCGGGCCCTCGGGCTTCCAAGGAACGCTAAACGGGGCCCTTCGTGCGTTCTACCTCCGTCTGGGCGGGCCGGGTAACCGGCCTGCCTTGTTTTTCAGGCAAGGATGCTCCGGGGTGAGGTGTAGCCCCGGAGTGTTGGCGTTTTTATGGGGTTCGGCACACCCAGAGGCCGGCCCGTCGCTCTTTTAACTAAGGAACACCGTCATGGCGGACCAAAAGATCCGAATTCGGCTCAAAGCGTACGATCATCGCCTGATCGACCGCTCGGCCAGCGAGATCGTCGAGACGGCTAAGCGGACTGGCGCGCAAGTGCGCGGCCCGATCCCGCTGCCGACCAAGATCGAGCGTTACACCATCCTCGTTTCCCCGCACGTCGACAAGGACGCGCGTGACCAGTACGAGACCCGCACGCACAAGCGCGTGCTCGACATCGTCGACCCCAACGACAAGACCGTGGACGCGCTGATGAAGCTCGAGCTCGCGGCTGGCGTTGACGTCCAGATCAAGCTGACCTGAGGCAGCCACCATGACCGCGAAGAAATATTCGTTGGGCATCGTCGGTCGCAAGGCCGGCATGAGCCGCTTCTTCACTGAAGACGGCAAGTCGGTTCCCGTGACCCTGATCGAGGCCACTCCGAACCGCATCACCCAGATCAAGACCACGGAATCCGACGGCTACAGCGCCGTGCAGGTGACCGTGGGCGTGCGCCGCGCCGCGCTCGTCAACAAGCCGGAAGCCGGTCACCTCGCCAAGGCGAAGGTCGAAGCTGGTCGTGGCCTGTGGGAGTTGCGCGTGGAAGCCGACCAGATCGGCGGTTTCGAAATCGGCGGCGAGATCAAGGCCGACATCTTCGAAGCCGGCCAGCTGGTCGACGTCCAGGGCGTAACCAAGGGCAAGGGCTTCCAGGGCACGATCAAGCGCTGGAACTTCCGAATGGGCGACGCCACCCACGGTAACTCGCTGTCGCACCGCTCGCCGGGTTCTATCGGTCAGCGCCAGACGCCGGGTCGTGTGTTCCCGGGCAAGAAGATGGCCGGCCACATGGGTGCGGTTAACCAGAGCACGCAGCGCCTGGAAGTGGTCAAGGTCGACGCCGAGCGCGGCCTGATCGCGATCAAGGGTGCCGTGCCTGGTGCGCCGGGTGGCGATGTCATCGTGCGTCCCTCGAGCAAGGCATAAGGAGAGATGACGATGGAACTCGCCATTACCAATAGCAGCAAGACGCTGTCGGTTTCCGATGCGATCTTCGGCCGCGAATTCAGCGAAGACCTGGTCCACCAGGTGGTCGTTGCCTACCGCAATGCCGGCCGCGCCGGTACCAAGGCCCAGAAGACCCGTTCGGAAGTCAACGGCACGACCAAGAAGTCGAAGAAGCAGAAGGGCGGCGGTGCGCGTCATGGCGCGCTGACGGCTCCGATCTTCGTCGGCGGCGGCGTGACCTTCGCGGCCAAGCCGCGCAGCTTCGCGCAGAAGGTCAACCGCAAGATGTACCGCGCCGCGATGGCCGCGATCCTGTCCGAGCTGAACCGCCAGGGCCGCATCATGGTCGTCGAATCGTTCGATCTCGACGCACCGAAGACCTCCGGTCTGGTGTCCAAGCTCAAGAGCCTGGAAGTCGGTCGTCGTCCGCTGATCGTCACCGAAGATGCCACCGAGAATCTGTACCTCTCGGCGCGCAACCTGCCGTACGTCGAAGTGCGTGACGTCCAGGGCCTGGATCCGGTTGCCCTCGTTGGCGCCGACTCGGTCGTGGTCACCGCCGACGCGGTCAAGAAGATCGAGGAGTGGCTGGCATGAACGACGCCAAGCTCTACAGCATCATCCGCGCGCCGCGCGTGTCCGAAAAGACCGCTCGTCTGCAGGAAGTATCCAACCAATACGTCTTCGAAGTCGCGACGGACGCTACCAAGGCCGACATCAAGGTCGCCGTGGAAAAGCTGTTCGACGTTAAGGTCGAGGCGGTGAATGTGGTCAACGTGAAGGGCAAGAACAAGGCCTTCCGTAACCGCATGGGCCGTCGCGGTGACTGGCGCAAGGCGTACGTGAAGCTGGCCGAAGGCCAGTCGATCGACGTGATGGCCAAGGCCTGAGGAAAGACCCATGGCATTGATGACTTTCAAGCCCACCTCCCCCGGCCGCCGCAGCGCGGTTCGCGTGGTGACCCCGGGCCTGCACAAGGGCGCGCCGCACGCGGCGCTCGTTGAGAAGCAGGGCAAGACCGGTGGCCGTAACCACCACGGCCGCATCACCACCCGTCATGTGGGTGGTGGTCACAAGCAGCATTACCGCCTCATCGACTTCAAGCGCGACAAGGAAGGCATTCCGGCACGCGTGGAGCGCATCGAGTACGACCCGAACCGCACCGCCCATATCGCGCTGCTGTGCTACGTCGACGGTGAGCGCCGTTACATCATCGCCCCCAAGGGCCTGAAGAACGGCGACCAGGTGATCGCGGGCCGCGACGCCCCGATCCGCGTCGGCAACACGCTGCCGCTGACCAACATCCCGGTCGGTTCGACGGTGCACTGCATCGAGATGAAGCCGGGCAAGGGTGCTCAGCTGGCCCGCGCCGCTGGCGCCGGCGTCCAGTTGATCGCTCGCGAGCAGGGCTACGCCACGCTGCGTCTGCGCTCGGGTGAGATGCGCAAGGTGCCGGCCGAGTGCCGCGCCACCATCGGCGAAGTCGGCAACGACGAGCACAACCTCGAGAAGCTGGGTAAGGCCGGTGCCAAGCGTTGGCGCGGCGTCCGCCCGACCGTTCGCGGTGCGGCCATGAACCCGGTCGACCATCCGCACGGCGGTGGTGAGGCCAAGGCTGGCCAGGGCAACCCGCATCCGGTCACCCCGTGGGGTGTTCCGACCAAGGGTTACAAGACCCGCAAGAACAAGCGCACCCAGCAGTTCATCGTGCGCGATCGTAGGAGCTAATCGGCCATGGCACGTTCACTGAAGAAAGGCCCGTTCGTCGACCACCACCTGATCAAGAAGGTGGAGACCGCGGGCAGCAACAAGAAGCCGATCAAGACCTGGTCGCGTCGCTCGATGGTGATGCCGGAGATGGTGGGTTTCACCCTCGCCATCCATAACGGCAAGAACCACATCCCGGTGCTGGTCAACGAGAACATGGTTGGCCACAAGCTTGGCGAATTCGCCCTGACCCGTACCTTCAAGGGTCACGGCGGCGACAAGAAGTCGGGTAAGTAAGGAGATGACCATGGAAGCGAAAGCCATCCTGCGCACCGCGCGCATCTCCCCGCAGAAGGCCCGCCTGGTCGCCGACCAGGTGCGTGGTCTGTCGGCCGAGCGCGCCGTCAACCTGCTGAAGTTCTCGGACAAGAAGGCTGCTGCACTGATCCGCAAGGTCGTGGAGTCCGCCATCGCCAACGCCGAGAACAACCAGGGCGCCGACATCGACGAGCTCAAGGTCACGACCATCATGGTGGACGAGGGTCCCGCACTGAAGCGCTTTATGGCTCGTGCGAAAGGCCGCGGCACCCGCATCCTCAAGCGCACCAGCCACATCACTGTGGTTGTGGGCGCGGGCAAGTAAGGCGGAGTCAGACAATGGGTCATAAAGTACATCCGACCGGCATCCGTCTTGGCATCGCCAAGGACTGGAATTCCAAGTGGTTTGCCAACAAGAAGCAGTTCGCCGAGTTCCTGGCGGCTGACCTCAAGGTCCGCGACATGCTTCGCAAGAAGCTGGCGCAGGCCGGTATCTCGAAGATCTTCATCGAGCGTCCGGCCAACAACGCCCGCGTCACGATCCACACCGCCCGTCCGGGCGTGGTGATCGGCAAGCGTGGCGAGGACATCGAGAAGCTGCGTAAGGAAGTCAGCCAGCTGATGGGCGTCCCGGCGCACATCAACGTGACCGAAGTCCGCAAGCCGGAGCTCGACGCGCAGCTGGTTGCCGAGTCGATCGCTCAGCAGCTCGAGCGCCGCATCATGTTCCGTCGCGCGATGAAGCGCGCCGTGGGCAATGCGATGCGCCTGGGCGCCCTGGGCATCAAGGTCAATGTCGCCGGCCGCCTGAACGGCGCCGAGATCGCACGTTCGGAGTGGTACCGCGAAGGTCGCGTTCCGCTGCACACGCTGCGCGCCGACATCGATTACGGCTTCGCTGAAGCCAAGACGACCTACGGCATCATCGGCATCAAGGTGTGGGTCTACAAGGGCGAGGTCTTCGACTTCTCCCAGGTCGGCCAGGAAAAGCAGGACGACACGCCGCGGAGCGATCGCGGTGACCGTGGTGACCGCGGTGATCGCAGCGACCGTCCGGGCCGTGGCGCCCGCGAACAGAGGTAATCGACCATGTTGCAACCCAAGCGAACTAAGTACCGCAAGGTACACAAGGGCCGCAATGAGGGCCTGAGCTGGAACGGCAACGCCGTCAGCTTCGGCGAATACGGCCTTAAGGCGACGGCGCACGGTCAGCTGACCGCGCGTCAGATCGAGGCAGCGCGTCGTTCCATCAGCCGCTACGTCAAGCGCGGCGGCAAGATGTGGATCCGCGTGTTCCCCGACAAGCCGATCACCAAGAAGCCGATCGAAGTCCGAATGGGCTCCGGTAAGGGCAACGTCGAGTACTGGGTGGCCCAGATCCAGCCCGGCCGGATGATCTATGAGATCGAAGGCGTGGCTGAAGACGTGGCGCGTGAAGCGTTCCGTCTGGCCGCCGCCAAGCTCTCGGTCACCACCACTTTCGTTACCCGGACGGTGCGCTAATGGAACTCAAGCAGCTGCGCGAAAAGTCGGCTGACGAGCTGAAGGCCCATCTGGTCGAACTGCACAAGGAGGGTTTTGCCCTCCGCATGCAGAAGGCCACCGGCCAGCTTGCCAAGACCCACGAGGCCCGTCGTGTCCGTCGCGAGATCGCTCGCGTCAACACGCTCATCGGCCAGAAGAAGTAAGGATCCGAACCATGACCGACAACAATACAGAGAAGGCGTTGCGCACGGTTGAAGGCCGGGTCGTCAGCAACAAGATGGACAAGACCGTCACCGTCCTCATCGAGCGCCAGGTCAAGCACGCACTGTACGGCAAGTACATCCGTCGCTCGACCAAGCTCCACGCCCACGATGCCGATAACGCCTGCAAGGAAGGCGATATCGTCCGAGTGAAGGAGATCGCTCCGATGTCCAAGACCAAGAACTGGAGCGTGGTTGAGATCGTCAGCCGCGCCGCGGAATAAGAGGAGAGCTAACCATGATCCAGATGCAAAGCTACCTCGACGTGGCCGACAATTCCGGTGCCAAGGAAGTGATGTGCATTAAGGTGCTCGGCGGCTCCAAGCGCCGTTACGCCGGCATCGGCGACATCATCAAGGTCACCGTGAAGGACGCGATCCCGCGTGGCAAGGTCAAGAAGGGCGACGTCTATGACGCCGTCGTGGTGCGTACCCGCAAGGGTGTGCGCCGTCCGGACGGTTCGCTGATCCGCTTCGACGGCAATGCCGCCGTGCTCCTGAACAACAAGCAGGAACCGATCGGTACCCGCATCTTCGGGCCTGTGACCCGCGAGCTGCGTACCGAGAAGTTCATGAAGATCGTCTCGCTCGCTCCTGAAGTGCTCTGAGCGGAGGAATAGATATGAACCGTATCCGCAAGGGCGATCAGGTGATCGTCACCGCCGGCAAGGACAAGGGCAAGAAGGGTGAAGTTGTGCGCGTCGCCGGCGACAAGGTCGTCGTGTCGAACATCAACGTCATCAAGCGCCACACCAAGCCGAACCCGCAGGCTGGCCAGCCGGGCGGCGTGATCGAGCGCGAAGCTCCGATCCACATTTCCAACGTGATGCTGTTCAACCCGGCCTCTGGCAAGGGTGAGCGCGTTGCTTTCAAGGTGCTGGAGGATGGACGCAAGCTGCGTGTGTTCCGCTCCAGCGGTGAGGCGGTTGACGCCTAAGGAATGCTGAAATGACCACCCGTCTCGAAAAGTTCTACAAGGACGAAGTCGTCCCGGCGCTGACCAAGAAGTTCGGTTACTCGAACCCGATGGAAGTGCCGCGCCTGTCCAAGATCACGATCAATATGGGCGTGGGCGAAGCTGCCACGAACAAGAAGATCCTGGAAAACGCCGTTGCCGATCTGACCAAGATCGCCGGCCAGAAGCCGATCGTGACCAAGTCCCGCGTGTCGGTGGCTTCGTTCAAGATCCGCGACGGCTGGCCGATCGGCTGCAAGGTCACGCTGCGTCGTGGCCAGATGTTCGAGTTCCTGGACCGCCTGATCAACATCTCGCTGCCCCGCGTGCGTGACTTCCGCGGCGTGTCGGGTCGTTCGTTCGACGGCCGTGGCAACTACAACATGGGCGTGAAGGAACAGATCATCTTCCCGGAAATTGACTTCGACCAAGTTGACGCCCTGCGCGGCATGGACATCGCGATCACCACGACCGCGAAGACCGACGCCGAAGCCAAGGCGCT